>NZ_JBQXES010000005.1:91525-108507 GCF_052599055.1 Thermophilibacter sp. ZX-H3
CGTTTCCCCCTCCCCTTCTTTTTGTGTGTGGCCCCCCCCCCCCCCCCCCCCCCCCCCCCCCCCGACCCAGCACCAGGCCGTGGACTACACGCCGTGGGAGGGCCTCGAGGCGCACGGTCGTGCGCACCTCGTCTACGTGGGCGGCGAGCTCGTGGCCCGCAACGGCGAGCCCACCGGCGCCACCCCCGGCCGCTACGTGGCAAGATAGTCGATAGTGAGACAAGGGGGACAGGTTCCTTTGTCTCATTAAATAAGAAATGAGACAAAGGAACCTGTCCCCCTTGTCTCACGGAAGAAGGAGAAGAACATGGCAATCGAGGCAATCGTCACCGACAAGGCGCCCGCGGCGCTCGGCCCCTACTCCGCCGCCGTGGCCGCCCCGGCCACCAAGGCCATCCACGTGTCCGGCCAGCTGCCGATCGACCCCGCGACCGGCGAGTTCGCGGGCGACGACATCCAGGCCCAGACGCGCCAGAGCCTGACCAACATCAAGAACATCCTCGAGGCCGCCGGCGCCTCCATGGCCGACGTCGCCGAGGTCACCGTCCTCCTGGACGACATCGCCGACTTCGGCGCCATGAACGAGGTCTACGGCGAGTTCTTCACCGCGCCGTACCCCAGCCGCGCCGCCTTCGAGGTGGCCGCGCTGCCCAAGGCCGCCAAGGTCGAGATCAAGGCCGTGGCCTACCTGTAGCTCCCGAGAGCCGAGCCTCACGAACGAGGGCGTCCCGCCTCCTTTTTCTGCAATAACGTTCTTGCATTTTGCAATGTAACGTTGCATCAAGAGGAGGCGGGACGTCCTTTTTCTTGTCTGCACGTTAATTGAACGCCAATCCCGGCCGTAACCTCATCCGAGCGGCACCAAGCGACGCTCGATAAGTACAAGAAATAGGATGCATGAATATATAGATGCACCACGGCGTCTCAAGGCTGGCCACGAGGCGTCCTGCCACATCTCCTATCTCCACGCTCATTGACGCACCTAACAACATGCAAAAACGTTACGTCATAAGTCATGTGGACATAGTGTGAAACCCTTCCCGGACCCACAAGGGATTATGGCCCCCCTCACATACCAGTTGAATCCGACCGCATGCCGATGAACGGGAAAGATACCCGATGGCACACGAGTGGTATCACGTCATATAGCTGCAAGTTTCCAACCTAATTCAAAACAAATTGCAGATTTAGGGTTAGTTGAGGCTTATGGAGCTATAAGATGTTGGGGTCAATAAAAAGTGGGTGGGGGTCTAATTATCAAATGATAAGAGACTCACGCACGCATACTCGAGGGCGCGTTGCCCGACGGCAGGTCGGATAGTAAGGGAGTGTCATTGTGAGAGCCTTGCGCAAGAAAATGACAATGGGAGGGGGTCTGCTCCTGGCGTTCTGCCTGGCGACGGTGCTGGGCTTTGCGTATACGCTGACGTCCCCCACGAGCTCGCTCGCAGAGGAGCCCGCCGCCGTGGGCGAGTCCGCGACCTCCGCGTCCTGGGCCGATGCCGTCGTCGAGGCGGCCGAGGGCCAGCTCGACGCCGTCGTGGACCCGAGCGAGGGCTGGAACGTCCAGTTCGTCTCCGACTGCCTGAGCGCGGCCGGGGTCGAGGGCATGCCCGAGGCCGACGACGCCCAGGCGTGGCTCGACGCCCTCCAGCAGAGCGAGGACGAGCTCTACGCCGCCCCGGTCGACCACGAGCCCGCCGCCGGCGACATCGTCTTCTTCGCCGGTGACGAGAAGGACGCGGACGGCCAGGCGCTCGCGGGGACCATGGGCATCGTGTCCGAGGTCACCCCGGCCACCGATGACGCGCCTGCGCAGATCGTCGTCATCGAGGCCCACGAGGACGGCGCCGTCGTCTCCAACACCTACCCCGTGGACGACGAGGGCATCCTCGGCTACGGCCTGCTCCCCGAGCAGCCGGTCGAGACCGTCAACGCCTCCGAGGAGTCCGAGGGCGAGAAGAACGAGGGCACCGTCGCTCTCGACAACACCCTCACCTATGAGGCGGAGGACTACACCGTTGCCGTGAAGGTCTCCGGCGAGGCCACGGTCGCCGACGGCTCCGAGCCCGCTCCCGAGTCCGACGGCCTCACCATGAACACGACCGCCCTCGACGCGAGCGCTCCCGCGTACCAGGCCGCCGAGGCCTACGTCGAGGACAGCGACCCCGAGAGCGTGATCAGCGTCTCCGCTCTCGAGTTCGAGTTCGTCTACAACGGCCAGGCCCTCGACGTCTCCGACTGCGAGGTGACCGCCGAGATCACGCCGAGCGACAAGCTCCAGGAGGCGGCCAACGCCATCGCGACCGATGAGGACACGTCCGACGAGGCCGAGGTCGGCGTTGCCCTGACCGCGCTCCAGAGCGCTGAGGGCAGCGAGGCCGAGGAGCTCGACACCGTGCTGGTCGAGAAGGACGCGACCGAGCGCCCGACGATGACGCTCGCGCTCAACGCCGCCGCGCCCGCACTGCAGCTCGTGGCGCGTGACGCGCCGAACCCGACCTTCACGGTGCAGTACTATGCGAACCTTGAGGTTACCGACCGTGATTCCGGTGGGTATCTTGAGATTCTGAACACCGACAACGGTGGCAACAACCAGGGCGGAAAGCTCCCTACTAACGGAGGCAATACTCCCACCACCGGCCTGTATCTCGTTGATGCTGGCAACGGCAAGCGCGAGATTCGTACGCACATGGAGCTCACTGAGCTCTACACCGCAAACGAGTACGACTACTTCGAGGCACCGAGCCTTCCGTATGTGAACATCTTCCGCGAGAACGGTAACTACACCGCCAACGAGGTGTGGGTGCTCAAGGAAGGGAAGGACGCCTCGAGCACGAACGAGGCGGACTGGGAGGTTCACAAGGGCATCGTCGGTGCGACCGAGCTGCACTTCACCAACAACCCGAACAAGGCCGATGAGCCGAACACCATCCTCATCGAGGAGGGCACCGTTATCCGCCTTGTTGCCAACCAGACAACAGACAACTACAACAACGCTGCGACGTTCTACGACTACAACATTACCGATGATGGTGAGACCACGTGGGACGGTACGAATGGGTCGCACGGTATCAACAGCGGGAGTAACTACTCTGGTTCTGGCGCCAAGCTTGCCTTCGGCAACGCCAACACGGGCATGGGCCTCCACGATCAGTCTTGGAATGGCAACACGCTCAACCAGTACAACCACTCCGGCGGTGGGCTTCAAGGTTGCACGTTCGGACTGGTAACGGGTCTCGATAGTGAAGGCCATATCGTTTACGCTAACGGTGTCGACGCCCCCAAGCTGTTCGATGACGGGCCTGCAACGGGTAAGGTTACGCATACGGACATGTCGCTCGATTTCAATCGCGCCGGCGACACCTATACGCTGAGTTCTGTCAAAGGCGCGAATCTCGACGGTTTAGAGTATTTCAACAACCCGCAGACTCCTGGTAAGGATCCTTACACCCACATCTGGACCAACAACTTCTGGCCGATGGACGGTCGCTCTAGTACGGATGGTCTTACCGGCTACTACAACGATCGTGGAGGCTATTCTGGCTTCGATGGCAAAAAGCTTTACCCGGTCAGCGATGATGGCCAGGCTCACAACAACATGTTCGGCATGCAGTACACGGTCGAGTTCGAGCTGACTGAGGACTACGTCGGCCCGCTGGAGTACTACTTCTTCGGCGATGACGATATGTGGGTCTTCCTTGATGGCCGCCTCGTCTGCGATATCGGTGGCGTCCACAGCTCAGTCGGTGCGTATGTGAACCTTTGGGACTATATCGCTAAGGGCGATGCGGGCAAGCACACGCTCAAGTTCTACTACACCGAGCGTGGTCTCTCAGGGTCTACCTGCTATATGCAGTTCACGCTGCCGTCGGTTTCCTCTGGCACGCCGCAATACCAGAACGGCCAGCTCAAGGTGCAGAAGCAGGTTGTGGGCAACGCTGATTCCGATACCGTGTTCAGCTTCGACATCAACATCTGGTCCGATGACGGCTCGGCGCAGCGCTCCGATTACTCGATCGTCCGTTATACCCCCAAGGGAGAGCGCATTGAGAGCTCGCTTCTAACCGAGGGCAAGGGTAAGTTCAAGCTCAAGGCCGACGAGTACGTAATCATTGATTACCTGCAGCATGGTACGCACTACACCATCAAAGAGACGAATGTGGACGGGTTTACCGTAAGCAACACTATCGATGGCGGCGCTCCTAACCAGTCGGCTGAGGTGACGGGCACGACGCCGGTCGGCAAGAACAGCATCGTCATCTTCACTAACACGGCACGACCCAAGCTGCCTGACACCGGCGGACCGGGAGCGCTCATCTTCACCCTTGGCGGAGCCGCCGTCATTGCGACCGTCGTTACGTATGGGTTCCATCAGCGGAAGCGTTCTTCTCGCTGAGCGATTGAATCGGTTTCTGTAAGCAAGTACCAAATGGGAAGGAATGAGAGGAAGTAAACCCATGAGGCATTTGAAGAAATTCTTTGGAGCGGTCGTTGCCGCGCTCATGGTCTTCGCCATGACCGTGACCCCCGCGTTCGCGTGGAACAACGTTGATGGTCCGAACGGCAACGGTTCCATCACCATCAACAACGCCGAGGTCGGCCACACCTACAAGGCCTATCAGGTGCTCGAGCTCGAGAGCTACAACGAGACCGCCAACGCTTATACCTACAAGGCTGCCAACTCCCAGTGGGAGACTTGGCTCAAGCGCCAGACCACCTATGTTTCCGTTGACGCTCAGGGCTATGTAACCTGGGTTGCCGCAGATGACGACGCTACGGTTGCTGCTTTTGCGAAGGCTGCTCTTGCGCACGCCGAGGCCAACAAGATTGCTCCTACCGCTACGCAGACCGCCACTTCCAGCACGGTTACGTTCTCCAACCTGGAGCTTGGCTACTATCTCGTTGACACCACCCTCGGTACGCTCTGCTCGCTCAACACCACGACCCCGGATGTCGAGATGTTCGAGAAGAACGTTGAGCCTCCTGTGGAGAAGGAGGTCAAGGAGGACTCCACCGGTAACTGGGGCGAGGAGAACACCGCTGAGATCGGTCAGACCGTTGAGTTCCAGACCACCATCGGTGCTAAGCCCGGCGCCGAGAGCTACGTCCTTCACGACGTCATGTCCGCCGGCCTCACGCTCGACCCCGACTCCATTCAGGCTGTCGGCCTCAACAAGGGCCAGGACGAGAACTCCGGCGACTATCACGTCATCACTACTGGTCTTAACGATGGCTGCACCTTTGAGGTTGTCTTCCACCAGTCCTATCTTGACACCATCACCACAAATTCCGACATCGTGGTGACCTACAACGCCGTGGTGAACGAGAACGCGGTCATCGCTGGTGACGGCAACTCCAACAAGACCCAGCTCAAGTTCGGTGAGGATAGCAATTACGAGTCCACCTGGGATGAGACCAAGACCTACACCTTCAAGGTCGATGTCGTGAAGACCGATAGCGACAAGAAGGTCCTTGACGGCGCCCAGTTCAAGCTCTATGACGCCATGACCGGTGGCAACGAGATCGCTCTCATCGAGGTCTCCAAGGGCGTTTACCGCCTCGCCAAGGACGGCGAGACCGGCGTCGAGTACATCACCACCGTCAACGGCGAGCTCGAGATCAAGGGCTTTGACGCCAACACCACCTACTACCTTGAGGAGACCAAGGCTCCCGACGGATACAACAAGCTCGCCGAGCGCGTTGAGATTCCTGTCAAGGAGGCCAACCTCGAGGCGTCCGTCTCCAACGGCGTCTATCAGTCTGGCGGCGTCCACGTTGAGAACAAGGCCGGCTCCCTCCTGCCCACCACCGGTGGCATGGGCACCACGATCTTCTACGTGGCCGGTGGCGCCATCGTCGTTGCCGCCGCTGCGACGCTCGTGTACCGCAAGCGCATGGAGAACAACCGCTAAGTAGGATCTGACGCCCGCACGTCGGGCAGAACCCGCCAGCCGGGGAGGCGCAGCGCCTCCCCGGCAGACGCGGGAACCACGATAGCCCCACGGCTACAGTGGCAAGGAGAGGCCAGCGTGAGAAAGAGCACCACCAAGAGAAGAGCGTCAAACGTCGTCCTTATCGTCCTTCTCGTCGCCGGTTTCTCCCTGCTGCTGTACCCAACGGTAAGCAACCTTTGGAACTCAATGAACATGTCGAAGGCGATCGTCGATTACTCGGAGGAGGTGTCGGAGTTGGACGCGGAGCAGTACGTCGCGTTCTGGGAGCGCGCCGAGCGCTACAACCAGGAGCTTGCGCAGGACCCGGACCGCTTTGAGATGAACAACTCCGAGCGCGCCGACTACGAGAGCCAGCTCAGGGTGTCCGACACCGGCATCATGGGCTCCATCGACATCCCGAGCCTTGGCGTCTCCATGCCGATCTATCACGGCACGGAGGAGTCCGTCCTGCAGGCCGGCGCGGGTCACATCGAGGGCAGCTCGCTTCCCACGGGAGGCAAGGGCACGCACTGCGCGCTCTCGGGTCACCGCGGCCTGCCGAGCTCCAAGCTGTTCACGGACATCGACAAGCTCGAGGTGGGGGACACCTTCGTCCTCAACGTGCTCGACCGCACCCTGACGTACGAGGTCGACCAGATTCTCACCGTCGACCCGTACGACATGGAGGCGCTTGCCATCGACCCGGAGCAGGACTACTGCACGCTCGTCACGTGCACGCCCTACGGCATCAACACGCATAGGCTCCTGGTGCGCGGGCACCGGGTCGCCAACCGCGTGACCGAGGATACGGTAACTCACGACACGACCAGCCCCGCCCTGCTCATGGCAGGTGCCGGCGTGGCGCTGGTCGCAGCTGGAATTGCCCTGCGAGTGGCGTCTCGCAGGAGAGGCTAGGAGGAACAACGCATGAAGTGGCTCAAGAGACTGCCGATGCTCGTGGTGATGGTGCTGGCGCTTTGCCTCACGAGCGTTCCCGCATACGCCCACGAGGTGCCGGACGCGTCGCGCAGGGGGACGATCTCCGTCACCATGGCGTACGACGGCACGCGGGTCCCGGGCGGCTCCGTGACGCTCTACCGCGTGGGCGACGTTGTCTCCGACGACGGCAACTACATTTTCACGCTCACCTCTGAGTGCGCGGCGAGCGGCGTCTCCCTTGACGACCTCGAGTCCCCTGAGGCCGCGCAGGCGCTGGCCGACTGGGCCGTGTCCCACGGCCTGAGCGGCGTCACCGTGCCGGTGGGCGATGACGGCGTGGCCACGTTCACCGACGTCGCGCTCGGCCTCTACGTCATGGTGCAGCACGACCCCGCGACGGGCTACTACGCCATCGACCCGTTCCTCATCGGCATGCCGCTGACCGAGGACGGCTCCTACGTCTACGACATCGACGCCAGTCCCAAGCTGGAGCTCGAGAAGAAGCCCACGCCGCCCCCGACGGAGGAGGAGAACCCCGAGACCGGCGAGGCCGAGCTGCCCATCGTCCCGCTGCTCGTGGGTGGCGTCGTGGTCTGCGTGGCCGGTGCCCTGCTCATCAGGAGGAAGGGCGACATCGCCGACAAGTAGGCGCTGTCTCAAAACGTCCTGTCTGCCCCTCTCGGCTCGCGGCCGGGAGGGGCTTTTGCGTGGCGCGCGAGGATGCCGTAGGCCGCAAGCCTCCGTGCTGGGCCGGCGAGAAGAACGGCGGGCTGCCACGCTGAAGTTTGGCGGGGGTTTGAGGTTCTTCTCGCCAGGCGCGCGCGGCTATGCCGTGCGGAGCTCTGGTGGGGTGCCGTTGTGCAGGCTCCCGACGACGGCAGGGACGGCGAGAAGTGCCGCGAGCTCGCGGGCGCGCTCGCGGGCGGTCTCCGCCTGGTTGACGAGGGCGACGTCTGCGAGGGCCTCCGCATTGGCGGCGCGGGCGACGAGCTCCGGCGTGGCGGGGTCGTCCGGCGCGCAGCCGGTGAGCTGACAGAAGATCTCGGGGCGGTGGACCTTCTCGCGCACGGGGCGGTCGAGGCCGGACGCCCCGAGAACGAGGACCGTGCGGTCGGAGCGAGCGGGGATGACGGGCTCCCATGCGGCGTGGGCCTTCAGTGGGAGCCGTCGCGCGCCGTCCGCCTCCACGATCACGTAGTCCGCGACGTCGGCGAGGGCATCGATGCCGAGGCTGGGAGCCACGAGCTTGCCGTTCTTCTCGTCACGCGACCCTGCGCAGATGACGCTGGACTCCGCGAGCGCCGCGCGTACGTCGGCGGCGGTGGGGGAGACAAGCAGTCGCATGCCCTCAAACGGCAGGATGTGCGTGGTCGTCGTAAGTACGACCGTGCCCGGAAGCTCGCGTGCTAGGGCCGTGAGCAGCGACGTCTTGCCGCCGCTGCCGATGACGGACGTCACGCCGGGCGTGATGTCGAGTACCTCGGCAAGTGACATGCCTGCCTCCTCAGGTGTCGGGACGGTTCGTCGTCAGCGTTGCCGGTCGCGCGCCCGCTCCGAGCATGCCGTGGCGCACAGTTCTGGGCGGCGCGAGGGCGCAATCTGTGCGATGGGGCATGCTCGTCGACCCTTCTCGAAGGGGCGTCGGCGCGCAGCTCCTCGACACAATCCTACCGTCTGCCGCATTGTAGTTTCCAAACTATAACGCTGTATTACTCTTTGTTTGGATGCCAAACTCATTTTTCGACGACGTCAGGAGGAGACATGCCCACGCCCGCCGTCCTCGAGCTCCCGCGTACCTTCGAGGAGTTCAACGAGCAGCGCCGCCAGAGCTTTCTCAAGGTGAAGGACTTCAAGCAGGCGGGCGGCCGCCTGGTGGGCTACCTCTGCAGCTACACGCCGCTCGAGGTCATCGACGCCGCGGGCGCCTCGGGTGTGGGGCTGTGCGGCACCTCCGACGAGGTCATCCCCGCGGCAGAGGAGGTCCTGCCGGCCAACCTCTGCCCACTCATCAAGTCGACCTACGGCTTTGCGTACTCGCAGAAGTGCCCGTTCACGCACTTCAGCGACCTCATCGTGGGCGAGACCACCTGCGACGGCAAGAAGAAGATGTACGAGCTGCTGAACGAGCTCAAGCCCACCTACGTGCTGCACCTGCCGCAGGGGCGCTCGCGCGAGCACGAGCGCGAGGGCTGGTACCAGGAGGTCGTTGGCCTCAAGGAGGCGCTCGAGCGGCTCTACGGCATCCAGATCACCGACGACGCCCTGCGCGAGGCCGCGCGCCTGCGCAACCGTCTGCGCCGTGCGATCCTGGCCCTCTACGACCTGCAGCGGAGCGTGCCGCCCGCGATGAGCGGCGTGGAGCTCATGAGCACGATGTTCGCAGGCACGTTCAACTTTGACGTGCGCGCGTACGTGGAGAGCCTCGAGCGCCTGTGCGAGCGGCGCCGCGCGGAGGCTGAGGCGGGCGGCAGCCCCATCAGCGCGGCCGCCAAGCGCATCCTCATCACCGGCTGCCCCGTGGGCGGCGTCATCAACAAGGTGGGCGCCACGATCGAGCGTAACGGCGGCGTGGTGGTTTGCGAGGACGACTGCTCCGGCGAGCGCACCAACCGCTTCATGGTGGACGAGGACGCGCCGGACATCCTGCGCGCGATTGCCGAGCGCTACCTCAAGATCAACTGCTCCGTCATGACCCCCAACGACGACCGCTTTGCCGCGACGCTCGAGATGGCGGAGAAGTACCAGGTTGACGGCGTGATCGAGTGCGTGCTCACGGCGTGCCACACCTTCAACGTGGAGTCCGCGCGCGTGGAGCGCGCCGTTGAGGGCGCGGGCATCCCGTACATGAAGGTGGAGACCGACTACTCCGCCGGCGACATGGGCCAGCTCGAGACGCGCATCGCCGCGTTCATCGAGACGCTGTAGGGGCGATGCGTGGAAAAGGGACAGGCACTTTTGCACGGGAGGAGAGGGACGTGCGGTCCGGGCGCTTGGGCATAGGCGTTGACATCGGCTCTACGGCCACGAAGGTCGCCATGGTGGACGCCGCCGGCGAGCTCGTGCGCACGGAGCTCATGCCCACGGGCTTCTCCAGCGTGGACGCCGCCGAGCGCGCCCGCGTGGCGTGCAAAGGGGACAGGCACTTTTGCACGCTCGACTCGCGCGTGGTGGCGACGGGCTACGGGCGCGTGGCGGTGCCGTACGCGGACAAGGTCGTGACCGAGATCACCTGCCACGGGCGCGGTGCCGCGCGTCTCCTTGGGCCCGACGGCACCGTAATCGACGTGGGCGGCCAGGACACCAAAGTGATTCGCCTGCGCGGTGGTCGCGTGTTCAAGTTTGTGATGAACGACAAGTGCGCGGCGGGCACCGGGCGCTTCCTGGAGGTCATGGCGGACCGGCTGGGCGTGAGCCACGACGAGCTGGCCGCGCTCGCACGCGCCGGCGAGCCGACGCAGATCTCCAGCATGTGCACCGTCTTCGCGGAGAGCGAAGTCATCAGCCTCGTCGGTCGCGGGGAGCCGCGCGAGAACATCGCGCGCGGCGTGATCGAGAGCGTGGTGGGCCGCGTGGCGGCGCTCGTGGGGTCGGCGGGCGGCACGGCGCCGTACTACCTCACGGGCGGGCTCTGCGACAACGAGTACGTGGTGGAGCGACTGGGCGAGAAGCTCGGCGCGCCCGTGACCACCTGCCCGGAGGCGCGCTACGCGGGTGCCCTCGGCGCGGCGCTCATGGCTCTGGAGCTGGAGTAGGCTGTACGAGGCGCGGGCCGAGGTCCTTCTCGCCCGCCGAGCGAGGCCCGGACGGGCCGGATGGGAGAGAACATGGCAGACACGGTGCTCACGATCGACGCGCGGGGCGAGGCGTGCCCCATCCCCGTGGTGCGGACCCTGAAGGCGCTGGGCGCGCTGGCCGGCCCGGGCGCGGTCGAGACGCTCGTGGACAACGAGATCGCGGTGCAGAACCTCACGCGCATGGGCGAGGGCAAGGGCTGCGCGGTGGCGAGCGAGCGCCTGGGCGAGAAGGAGTGGCGCGTGACTGTGACCACGACGGTTGCGCTCGGCGTGAGCGATGCGGAGGCCGAGTCGGCGACGTGCGAGGTGCCGGGTGCGTCGTCCTTCTCGCCAGCTGCGCCGAAGAACGTGGTGGTGGCCATCACCTCCGAGTGCATGGGCACCGGTGACGACGTGCTCGGCAGGAAGCTCATGGGGAGCTTCGTCTACTCGCTCACGCAGCTCGATGAGCTGCCGGCGACCGTGCTGCTCTACAACGGCGGCGCGCACCTCAGCTGCGAGGGCTCGCCGGCGCTCGAGGACCTGCGCGGCCTTGCGGCCTCCGGCGTGGAGGTGCTCACCTGCGGGACCTGCCTCGACAACTACGGAATCGCGGACACGCTGGCCGTGGGCGAGGTCACCAACATGTACGTGATCGCGCAGCGCCTGACCGGCGCGAGCCTCGTGGTGCGGCCGTAGCGCGGGCGCGGCGGCGGGCGATGGCGCGCGTGCGGGTGCCGTCCCTGGTGGTGACGTTTCCCACCACGGCGGCGGCGATGTCATGCGAGGAGTGCTGCGAGCGGCGCGGCCTGGGCGGGCGGATGATCCCGGTGCCCGGCGAGGTCGCGGCCGGCTGCGGCCTGGCGTGGAAGACGGCGCCCGAGGCGCGCGAGGAGCTCGCGGCCGCGCTTGCCGCTGACGGCGTCCCCGTTGACGCCATGACCGTGATCGAGCTGCTCGAGTTCCGCTGATGTGAAAGCGTGCAAAAGTGCCTGTCACTTTTGCACGCTGGCGAGAAGGACGTGGGGCCGATGATCTATCTGGACAACGCGGCGACGACGATGCGCAAGCCGCGGGAAGTCGTGGACGCCGTCGTGGCGGCGATGGGCTCGCTCGGCAACGCGGGGCGCGGCGCGTCTGAGGGCGCGCTCGACGCCGGCCGCGTGGTGCTGCGCTGCCGTGAGGCGGTGGCGGCGCTCCTGGGCTGCCCGCGCGCCGACCACGTGTGCTTTTCGGCCAACTCGACGGCGGCGCTGAACGCCGCGCTGTCTGGCCTGGTGGGGCCGGGAGAGCGCGTGGTCACGACGGTGCTGGAGCACAACTCCGTGCTGCGGCCGCTCGCGCGCCTGGCGGACGAGCGGGGCGTGGAGGTTGCCTACGCCGGCTGCGACGCGCACGGGTTTCTCGACATGGACGAGCTCGAGCGGCTGGTCTGCCCGGGAACGCGCCTCGTGGCGGTGACGCACGGCTCCAACGTGACGGGCAATCTCGTGGACGTGGCGCGCGTTGCCCAGATCGCGCACGCCGCGGGTGCGCTCTGCCTGGTGGACGCGTCGCAGACGGCGGGTGCGGTGCCGCTGGACATGGAGGCCATGGGCATCGACGTGGTGTGCTTCACCGGGCACAAGGGCCTCATGGGCCCGCAGGGCACGGGCGGTGTGGCGGTGGCCGAGGGCGTCGACGTGCGGCCGTGGACCGAGGGCGGCTCCGGCGTTCACTCCTTCGAGCGCCGGCACCCGCTGGAGTGGCCCACGCGGCTGGAGGCGGGGACGCTGAACGCGCACGGTCTGGCCGGCCTTCTCGCCGGCGTGGAGTTTATCGAGAAGAACGGCGGGCCAGCGGCGGTGGGCGCGCGCGAGCACGCGCTGGCGCGGCGGCTCTACGAGGGCGTGCGCGACGTGCCGGGCGTGACGGTGTACGGCGGCTGGCCCGTGGCGCCCGAGCGCTGCGGTGGCATCGTGGCGCTCAACGTGGACGGCCTGGACTCGGCGGAGGTGGCCGACGCGCTCTCGGCGGGCTGGGGGATCGCGTGCCGCGCCGGCGCCCACTGCGCGCCGCTCATGCACCGCGCGCTGGGGACCGAGCGCAGGGGCATCATCCGTCTGAGCTGCGGCTGGTTCAACACGGAGGACGAGGTCGACACCGCTGTGGACGCCGTGCGCTCAATCGCCGCGGGCTGAGGTCCTTCTCGCCCGCGGCGCGTCGGCTGCGGCGGACCCCTCTTCCGGATACGTACACCGCCGCCCTGGATACGTACGCTGTTGCGAAGTTGATGTAGGGGAGCTCAGCCCCGCTATCTGCGGAAACAATATCGCATGGTACCAAATCAACCTTGAAATTGGGTACGTACCCGGGAGGGCGGTGTACGTACCCGGGGGCGAGGGGCAGACGGCGGCCCGCAGACGGCGGGCAAGCGTTGCCGAATGGGTCAAAAGTGCCTGTCACTTTTGACCCATTACCGGCGGGAAGGTACCGTTCGGGGGCCGCGCGTCGGGGCAAACATTTTGTAAGTTAGACTAACTAGTTGGAATACGAGTGGTCGCGTAGACCGTTATGTTTTTGAAAGTATAACGTTGACGAGGGGGTTTCCGGACATGCTGGTCGTCATTCGCGGGGCGGGGGACATCGCATCGGGCATCGCGCTGCGGCTCTTCCGCGCGGGCATGCAGGTCGTGATGTGTGACCTCGCGGTCCCCACGTCCATCAGGCGCACCGTGTGCTTCTCGGAGGCCATCCGACTGGGCGAGACGCGCGTTGAGGGCGTGCGCGGCGTGCTCTGCGCGGACGTCCTGTCGGCGCGCGCGACCGCGGCGGCGGGAAACGTCGCCGTGCTCGTGGACCCGGACGCCGCCTGCGTGCGCGAGCTCGCGCCTGACGCGCTGGTGGACGCCATTCTCGCCAAGCGCAACCTCGGCACCACGCGCGACCTGGCTCCCGTCGTGGTGGGCGTTGGCCCCGGCTTCACCGCGAGCGAGGACTGCGACGCCGCGGTGGAGACGATGCGCGGCCACTACCTGGGGCGCGTCTACTACGAGGGCTCGCCGATCCCCAACACGGCGGTGCCCGGGCTCATTGGCGGATACGCGGGCGAGCGCGTGATGCGCGCGCCTGCGGACGGTATCTTCGAGCCGTGCGTGGAGATCGGGGTTCAGGTGGCGGCCGGCGACGTCTGTGCGACGGTGGCCGGCGAGCCCATGCGCGCGACGATCGACGGCGTGGTGCGGGGGCTCCTGCAGGCGGGCGTTCCCGTGCACAAGGGTATGAAGTGCGGCGACGTGGATCCGCGCTGCCACCCGGAGTACATCGAGAGCGCCTCCGACAAGGCGCTGGCCGTGGGCGGCGGCGTGCTCGAGGCAATCATCGCGCTCTCAGGCGAGAAGAACATTCGTGCCGAGAAGAACGCGCGCCCCGTTAACGGCTCGCTCTCCGATGAGGGCTTCGTCTCCGCGCTCGTGGCGGAGCTCGAGGCCGGGCGGCGCGTGGGGCTGGCGAGCCTGCTCGCCACGAGCGGCTCGATGCCGCGCCACGAGGGCGCGCGTCTGGCTGTCCTCGCAAGCGGCGCGCTCATCGGGACCGTCGGCGGCGGTGCGATCGAGCAGCTGGCCATCGAGCGCGCCCGCGCGGCGCAGACCGGCGCCGCGCCGAGCCTCGAGTGGTACCACACCGGCGATGCCATGGCCTGCGGCGGCGACGCCCTGCTTGCAACCCGCGCGCTCACGGCCGACGACCTGCCCGTCCTTCTCGCCGTGCGCGACGCGCTGCTGCGCGACGAGCCCGTCTGCGTGACGGAGCGCTGGGCGGACCCCGCCGCGCCCACGACCGAGGTTGGCCCGGCCGCGCGTCTCTCCGCCCCGACCTGGGACGACGCGCGCGCCACCTACCGCGAACCCGTTTACGCCCCGAGCCGGCTGCACGTCTTTGGGGCCGGGCACGTGGGCGCCGCGCTCGTGGGTCTGGCCTCGGCGGCGGGCTTTGAGGTCCACGTCTACGACGACCGCCCGGAGCTCGCCACGAGCGAGCGTATGCCAGAGGCAGCCACCGTGACCTGCGGAGCGTTCGACGAGCTTGCCGCGAGTGCGGCCATCGGTCCGGGCGACTCCGTCGTCGTGCTCACGCACGGGCACGCCCACGACGAGACGGTCCTTCTCGCCGTGCTGACGCGCGACGTCCAGCCCGCCTACGTGGGCTGCATCGGCAGCGCCCGCAAGGCCGCCCTCGCGCGCGAGCACCTCGCTGCCGCCGGCGTGCCGGCCGAGCGCGTCGACGCCGTGGCCATGCCGATCGGCCTTGCCATCGGCGCCGTCACGCCCGCCGAGATCGCGCTCGCCATCGTGGCACAGCTCGTCCGCCGTCGTGCCGAGCGTCGTGGCGAGGGCCCGGGGAAGGGCGAGCGCGCATGACGGCCCTCGCCCGCAGACACCCCGGCCGGCTCATAGCCCTTCTCGGCGCGCTGCTCGTGGCCGTCGTGCTCGTCTCGCTGGCGCTCGGCCGCTATCCCATCGGCCCGGTCGACGCGCTCGAGCTGCTGCTCTCCCGCGTGGCGCCCGGCCTCGGCGACTTCTCCGCGCAGCAGGAGACGCTCTTCTTCAACGTGCGCCTGCCGCGCATCCTGCTCGTGATCCTCGTGGGCGCGAGCCTCTCTGCCGCCGGCGCCGCCTTCCAGGGCATCTTCCAGAACCCGCTCGTCTCGCCCGACTTTCTCGGCGCGTCGCAGGGCGCGGCGTTCGGCGCGTGCTGGGCGATCCTCGCGGGCGGCAGCTCGCTCGCGATCTCCGGCTCGGCCTTTGCCGTCTCGCTCGCCGCGGTGGGCATCGTGCTGCTGGTGAGCAGCCGGGCGCGCGGCAACCGGATCCTCGTCACCGTGCTCGCCGGCATCATGGTGAAGTCGCTCTTCGAGGCCGGCGTCTCCTACGCCAAGCTCGTGGCCGACCCGTCCAACCAGCTGCAGGCCATCACGTTTTGGCTGCTCGGATCGTTCAACGGCGCCAAGGTGGCCGACCTCGCGCTGGCGGCCGGGCCCATCGCCATCGGCCTTGCCGGCCTCATGTCCATGCGCTGGCGCCTCAACGTCCTCACGATGTCCGACGACGAGGCGCTCTCCATGGGCGTGAACGCCCCGCGCGTCCGCGCCGTGGCCGTGCTCTTCTCGGCCCTCGTGACCGCGGCGAGCGTGGCGGTCTCGGGGCTCATCGGCTGGGTGGGGCTCGTGGTGCCGCACCTCGCGCGCGGACTCGTGGGCAGCGACTATCGGCACCTCCTGCCGGCCAGCATGCTCGCGGGGGCGACGTTTCTCCTGGTGGTCGACGACATCGCGCGCCTCGCGCTCACGGCGGAGATCCCCATCGGGATCCTCACGTCGGTGGTGGGCGCGCCGTTCTTCCTGTGGCTCATCGTGAAGAGGGGGCGCGGCTGATGCGGGCGAGAAGAACCTGGCGCCCCGGTCTCGCGGCGGGCGAGATGAACCTGTCGCCCCAGTTCCGCGGCGGGCGAAAGGGGCGCGGCTGACATGAGCTTTGAGATCTCCGGCCTCAGCTTCTCCTACGGCGACCACGCGGTGCTCGAGGGCGTGGACCTCTCCGTTGCGGACGGCGAGCTCGCGTGCGTGCTCGGTCCCAACGGCGTGGGCAAGACCACGCTCTTCCGCTGCATCCTGGGCCTCGAGCGGCCGCGCGCGGGGACCATCCTCGTGAACGGTCGGCCGCTCGGAGAGCTCTCCGTGGCCGAACGCGCCCGCGAGATGGCCTTTGTCCCGCAGAGCCACGCGCAGGTCTTTGACTACGAGGTGCTCGACGTCGTGCTCATGAGCGCGGCGTCGCGCCTGGGGCCGCTGCGCGCGCCCGCCGCGGCTGACCGCGCCCGCGCTGAGGAGGCGCTCGAGCGCGTGGGCGTGGCGCACCTCGCGCACCGAAGCTTCATGCAGGTCTCGGGCGGCGAGCGGCAGCTCGTTCTTATCGCCCGCGCCATCGCGCAGGACGCGCGCTCGATCGTGATGGACGAGCCCACGAGCGCGCTTGACTTTGGCAACACGGCGCGCGTGATGGCGGTCGTGCGACGGCTCGCGAGCGAGGGGCTCTCGGTGATCGCGTCCACGCACGCGCCCGACCTGGCCTACCTCTACGCGGACACGGTGCTCGCGCTCGACGGCGGGCGCGTCCGCGCGTGTGGCGCTCCGGCGGACGTCATCACCGGGCCGCTCCTGAGCGAGCTCTACGGTCTGCCCGTCGAGGTCAGCTCGCTCCACGGAGATCGGGCGCGCGCCTGCGTACCGGCCTGTGAATTGGGGACAGTCCCCAATTCACACAAAAGTTTTATGTGAATTGGGGACTGTCCCCAA
>NZ_JBQXES010000006.1:0-105233 GCF_052599055.1 Thermophilibacter sp. ZX-H3
TCAGGTTTGTTTGGCACACATGTCCCGTGTGCCAAACAAACCTGACGCCAGTGGCCCAGCGGCACGCCAAATAAGCCTGACGCCAGTGGCACGGCGGTAGCTACCCCAGACCGAGCGCCGTCCCCACCAGGCGCACGGCGAGCGCCACGACCCACGCCACGCCGCACTGCATGGCGACCACGGCCCACATCATGCGCGTCCCAAGCTCAGCCTTCACCGCGGAGACGGCAGCCACGCACGGCGTGTAGAGCAGCGTGAACGTCAGGAACGCAAACGCCGTGAGCGGCGAGAAGAGCTCGGGCAGCCCCGCCGTGGACCCGCCCATGAGGACGGTGAGGGTGGCCACGACGTTCTCCTTGGCGCCGAAGCCCGCGGCGAGTGCCGCCGCCGCACGCCAGTTGCCAAAGCCGAGCGGGGCGAAGAGCGGCGCCAGCAGGGCGCCCAGCGCCGCGAGCATGCTCTGCGACTGGTCGGCGACCACGTTGAGCCGCACGTCGAAGGTCTGCAGGAACCAGATCACCACGCTCGCCACGAAGATGATCGTGAACGCCTTGGTGGCAAAGCCCTTGGCCTTGTCCCAGGCCAGGCGCGCCACGGTGCGCGGCGCGGGCATGCGGTAGTTGGGGAGCTCCATCACAAAGGGCACCGGGTCGCCCTTGAAGGCCGTCCCCTTGAGCACGAGCGCCACGAGAATGCCCACCACGATGCCCATGAGGTAGAGGGCGATCATCACGAGCGGCGCGCACTCCGGGAAGAACGCGGCCGAGAAGAGCGCGTAGACCGGCACCTTGGCCGAGCAGCTCATGAACGGCGTGAGCATGACCGTCATCTTGCGGTCGTGCTCGGAGGGCAGGGTGCGCGTGGCCATGATGGCGGGAACCGAGCAGCCAAAGCCGATGAGCATTGGCACGAAGCTGCGGCCGGAGAGGCCCAGGCGCCGCAGCAGCTTGTCCATCACAAAGGCCACGCGTGCCATGTAGCCGGAGTCCTCGAGGATCGAGAGCAGGATGAAGAGCACCACGATGATCGGCAGGAAGGAGAGCACGCTGCCCACGCCGGCAAAGACGCCGTCGATCACGAGGCTGTGCACCACCGGGTTGAGCCCAAAGGCCGTGAGCGCGGCGTCCGCCTGCGCCGTCACCCAGTCGATTCCGGCGGCGAGAAGGTCGGAGAGCCGCTGGCCCACCACGTCGAAGGTGAGCCAGAAGACGAGCGCCATGATCCCAACGAACACCGGGATGGCCGTGTACTTGCCCGTGAGGATGCGGTCGGCCGCCACCGAGCGCGCGTGCTCGCGGCTCTCGTGCGGCTTGACCACGCACTCGGCGCAGACGCCCTCGATGAACGAGAAGCGCATGTCCGCGAGCGCCGCCATGCGGTCGCGGCCGGACTCGCCCTCCATCTGGCTGATGATGTGCTCCACGGCGTCGAGCTCGTTCTGGTCCAGCCCCAGGGCGCGCATCACGAGCTGGTCGCCCTCGATGAGCTTGGTCGCGGCAAAGCGCACGGGGAGGCTGGCCGCGGCGGCGTGGTCCTCGATGATGTGGCAGATGCCGTGGATGCAGCGGTGAAGGGCGCCGTGGTCGGGGCCGTCCGCCGCGCAGAAGTCCACGCGGCCCGGGTGCTCGCGGAAGCGCGCCACGTGCAGCACGTGCTCCACGAGCTCGGAGATGCCCTCCTCGCGCGCGGCGGAGATGGGAACCACGGGGATGCCGAGCGCGGCCTCCAGGCGGTTCACGCTCACCGTGCCGCCGTTGGCCGTGAGCTCGTCCATCATGTTGAGGGCGAGCACCATCGGCCGGTCGAGCTCCATGAGCTGGAGCGTGAGGTAGAGGTTGCGCTCGATGTTGGTGGCGTCCACGATGTCGATGATCGCGTCGGGGTCGTCCTCCAGGATGAAGCGGCGGCTCACCACCTCCTCGCTCGTGTAGGGGCTGAGCGAGTAGATGCCCGGCAGGTCCGTGACCGTGGCCTCGGGGTGGCCCTTGATCTGGCCGTCCTTGCGGTCCACGGTCACGCCCGGGAAGTTGCCCACGTGCTGGTTGGAGCCCGTGAGCGCGTTGAAGAGCGTGGTCTTTCCGCAGTTCTGGTTGCCGGCCAGCGCCAGCTTGAGCGGACGGCCCTCCGGGATGGCCTTGCCGGCCGCGCGCGGCGCGTACTTCTCGCCAATGGCGGGGTGGACGGCCGCCTCCAGGCGCTCGCGGCCGCGCGGGGCGTCGTGCATGTCGTGCACCTGCGTGAGCGCGATGTGAGCGGCGTCGTCCCGGCGCAGGGTGAGCTCGTAGCCGCGCAGGCGGATCTCGAGCGGGTCCCCCATGGGGGCGCGCTTCATGAGCGTGACCTCCACGCCCGGCGTGAGGCCCATGTCCAGGATGTGCTGGCGCAGCGACGGCTCGTCGCAGTCCACCGACGCCACCACGGCGTCCTTGCCGATCTCCAGCTCGTCCAGGTTCATGCGCGCTTCTCCCCTCGCAGCTCCACTCGCACGCCATTGTAGCGTGTGCGCTCGCCCCGGCGCGGCCCCCTTCGCGTTTGCTCGTGCAAACTCGAGAGGAGCTCCGGGAACAGCACAATCGAGCAAGCCTCTGAGCTGCGCAAATGCCAGCAGCCTTGTAATTTGGCGTGAACGTGGCGCGGCGTTTGCTCGTGCAAACTCGGTGGGGGGGGCGCCGCGCGGCGGGAAGGCGCCCGAGGAGCCCGTGTCGTTTGCTCGTGCAAACTCGAGAGGGGCCAGCGCCCCATGGCCTAGAATGGCGAGAAGAACCGAGAAGGACGTGCGCCCGCGGCGCCGAGGCGAGAGGAGCCCCATGAACGTGCTCGTGCTGCTGCCCGTGGATGACGCCCAGCGCGCCCGGCTCGAGGCCGCCGCGCCCGGGGCGCGCTTCACCTATGCCACGACGTCCGACGCACCCGCGGATGCCGTCGAGCGGGCGGACGTCATCGTGGGCAACCTCCCGCCCGAGCGGCTCGGCGAGGCGGCGCGCCTGCGCCTGCTGCAGCTCAACTCCGCCGGGTACGACAACTACGCCGCCGCCGGGACGCTTCCCGAGGGGGCGATGCTCGCCTCGGCCTCGGGCGCCTACGGCCAGGCCGTCTCCGAGCACATGCTCGCGATGCTGCTCTCGCTGATGAAGCGACTCCCCGCCTACCGCGACGACCAGCGCGCCCACCGCTGGGCGGACGAGGGCGTCGTGACCACCCTGCGCGGCGCGCGGGTGCTCGTGCTCGGCGCGGGCGACATCGGGACGCACTTCGCCTCGCTCTGCGCGGCGCTCGGGGCGCGCGTCACGGGCGTCCGGCGCTCGTCCCGGCCGGCCGAGCCGCCCTTCGAGGCCGTGTCCCCGATGGCGTGCCTCCCGGAGCTCCTGCCTCAGGCGGATGTGGTCGCGTCGTTCCTGCCGAGCACGCCCGAGACGAGGGGGCTCGCCGACACGCGGTTCTTCTCGGCGATGCGGCAGGGGTCGTACTTCGTCAACGGCGGGCGCGGGGACCTCGTGGTGACGGACGACCTTATCGCGGCGCTTGAGGCGGGCCAGATTGCCGGGGCGGCGCTCGACGTCACGGACCCCGAGCCGCTGCCCGCGGACCACCCGCTCTGGGACGCGCCCGGCGCGCTCGTGACGCCGCACGTCTCGGGCTGGTACCACCTGCCCGCCACGCTGGACAACATCGTGGGGATCGCGGCGGAGAACCTGGGGCGGCTCGCGCGCGGCGAGCGGCCGCGCAACCTCGTGGAGCTCGGCTAGGCCCACCGGGGTGGGGGGCCCGCCGGTCGGTGGCCGCCGGGGCTACGCCCGCGCCCTCACGGCAAACGCCACGCCGAGGGCGCCGGGACCGCAGTGCGACGTGATGACGTCGCCGGTCTCGTACCACTCGACCTCGGCGAAGCCCAGCTCGCGGGCGTGCGCGCTCACGAGCTCGCGCACCTGGTCGGGAAGGCCCGGCGACTTCACGAAGACGATGCGGGCGGGGTCGAAGTCCTCGCGCAGCACGAGGTAGTCGACGAGGCGGACGGACGCCGCCGCCATGGAGCCGCGCAGCTTCTTGGTGGCCACGAGCTTGCCCTCGAGCAGCTCGACGACGGGCTTGATCTTGAGGAGGGTGGCGCCCAGGAACGCCACGTTGGAGAGGCGGCCGCCGGCGCGCAGGTAGCCGAGGTCGCCGGGGAGAAACGCCATGCGCACGCGCGCGGAGAGGTCCTCGACGTAGGCGCGCGCCTCGTCGACGCCCGCCTCGGGGTGCTCGCGCACCCAGCGGGCCGCCTCGCGCACGACGAGCCCCTGGCCGATGGTCACGTGGCGGGTGTCGACGGCGGTCACGTAGGCGCGCGTCTCGGCCGCCGCGAGGGCGGACTCGAGCGAGCAGGTCGTGGCGGCCGAGTAGGCGACGTGCAGGATCTGCGCGTCGGGACGCTCGGCGTGGATGCGGTCGAAGGCCACCTCGAAGTCGTGCGGGGTGCAGCCGCTCGTCTTGGGGAGCACGCCGAGCTGGCGGCACTGCTCCAGCATCTCGGCCGGGGAGATCTCCCCGTCGTCGATGGTCCGGCTCCCCACGGTGACGTGCATGGGAACGAGCTCGACCCCCAGCTCGGCCGCCTCGGCGGCGGGGACGTCGCAGCCCGTCTCGGCGGTGATGACGATGTGTGCCATGGCAAGCTCCCGTCTCGGCGCAGTAGTATGCACATTTTAGTCGTTCGGGCACGTCGGGGCCAAGGGCCGCGAAAACCCTCCCGTCCCGCAGTTTTCCGCAGGCGCGACACAACTCTGGCATCAAAATATGAGAACCTAGAAACCTCTGGCACGGTCGAACGCGGATGGGAGGGGGCATCATGTATCTTGAGCGCATCGGCTCCCCCGAGGACCTGCGCGCCCTGCCCGCCGAGGCGCTCGGCCCCCTCTGCGAAGAGATCCGCTCCGCCATCCTGGAGAGCTCCGCCGTGGTGGGCGGGCACGTGGGGCCGAACCTCTCGGTCGTCGAGCTCACCGTGGCGCTGCACCGCGTCTTCGAGAGCCCGCGCGACAAGATCGTCTTCGACGTCTCGCACCAGACCTACCCGCACAAGATGCTCACCGGACGCGCCGCCGCGTTTCTCGACCCGGCGCGCTACGAGGACGTCTCGGGCTTCTCGAGCCCCGGGGAGTCCGAGCACGACCTGTTTGCGATGGGGCACACCTCGACCTCGGTGAGCCTCGCCTGCGGCCTCGTCTCCGCGCGCGAGCTCGCTGGCGAGAAGTACGCGGTGGTGGCGGTCATCGGCGACGGCTCGCTCTCCGGCGGGCTCGCCTTCGAGGGGCTCGACAACGCCGCCTCCCTCACGAGCGGCCTCATCATCGTCGTGAACGACAACGAGTGGTCGATCGCGCCCAACCACGGCGGCGTCTACGGCGCGCTCGCCGAGCTGCGCGCCACGGGCGGCGCCTCGCCGCGCAACCCCTTCACCGCGCTCGGGCTGGACTACCGCTACCTCGAGGACGGCCACGACGAGCAGGCGCTCGAGGCGGCGCTCGCCGAGCTCGCGGACGTCGACCACCCCGTCGTGCTGCACGTCCACACCGAGAAGGGCCACGGCTACGCCCCCGCCCTCGAGGACCCCGAGGGCTGGCACCACGCCGCCCCGTTCGACCTCTCCTCGGGCTCCCCGCTGGGCCAGGGAGGCGGCCCGGACTACGCCCAGATCACGGCCTCCTTCCTCATGGGGCGCATGGCGGGCGACCCGGGCCTCGTCGCCGTGAACGCGGCGACCCCCTACATCATGGGCTTCACGCCCGAGCTGCGCGCCCAGGCCGGCCGCCAGTTCGTGGACGTGGGGATTGCCGAGGAGCACGCAGTGACGTACGTGACGGGGCTCGCCCGCGCGGGCGCCACCCCCGTGCTCGGCATCTACTCGACCTTCCTGCAGCGCGCCTATGACGAGCTGTGGCACGACCTCTGCCTCAACGCGGCGCGCGCCGTCATCCTTGTCTTCGGCGCGTCCGCCTTCGGCACCACCGACGCCACGCACCTCGGCTTCTTCGACATCCCCATGCTCGGCGCCATGCCGGGCCTGCCCTACCTCGCGCCCACCTGCCCCGAGGAGTACCTCGACATGCTCTCATGGGCGCTCGACCGCGCGGAGGGCCCCGTCGCCATCCGCGTCCCGGTGACGGGCGCGACGTCGCGCCCGGGCTTCTCGCGCCCCGCGGGGGACTACGCGCGTGGCGCCGAGGTCGTGCGGAGGGGCTCGGGCGTCGCGCTGCTCGCCCTCGGGGACCTCTTCCCCCTCGGCGAGCAGGTCGCCGACATGCTCGCGGCATGCGGCATAGGCGCCACCCTCGTCAACCCCCGCCTCGCCACGACGATCGACGAGGAGCTGCTGGGACGGCTCGCGGCCGGCCACGACGTCGTCGTCACGATCGAGGACGGCATCCTCGACGGCGGCTTCGGCGAGCGCGTGGCACGCGCCCTCTCCTGCGACGACGTGCGCGTGCGCTGCTACGGGCTGCCGCGCGCCTTCGCGGACCGCTACGACCCCGCCACGCTGCTCGAGAGCTGCGGGATGACCGCGGAGGGCATCGCCGCGGACGTGCGCGCCCTCCTCGGCGCGTAGGCGTCCCCGTAACCCCTACTGGACCACGCCCTCGTTTCTCAGCTCCGTGCGCAGGCGCGAGAGCGTCACGGGCGTCATGCCGAGCAGCGACGCCACGAAGCGGTTGGGGATCTTGCCCACGATGCCGGGATAGCGCCTGAGGAACCACAGGTAGCGGTCGCGCGAGCGGAGCTGCGACACCACGCGCCGCGTCTCCCAGTGCATGTGCCACGCCTCGCAGACGATGCGGATGAAGAGGTGGTTCGCCGGCAGGCTGGTCTCGAGGAGCCCCTTGATGAGGGCGATGTCCAGGCAGACCACCTCGCCGTCCGAGAGCATCTCGACGGTCGCGGACGAGGGCCCCTCGAGCTCCACGCTCGGCACGAGCACGGACCCCGGCATGAACAGGATGCAGTCGGTGATGTCGTGGCCGTCCGCGTCGACGGAGAAGCTTCTCACAATGCCGCGAACGAGAAACCCGACCTCGGTCTGCAGCTCCCCGGAGCGGACCACGCAGTCCCCCTTGAAGAGCTCGCGGTGCGTGGCGTTATGCGACAGGACGTCGAGGAGCTCCTCGTCGCTCACCTTGACGACGTCCCTGAAAAAGGCTCGGCAATCCATCCCCTGGCCTCCTCCCCAGGTTGAGTCTATGAGCTTTCAGTTTACTCCACGTCGTCCGGCTCGACGGCCTCGGATGCCGCCCCTCCCTGCTCAGCGGCCGAATCGGCCGCCCGTGCGTCAGCCTCCTCCCGGGCGGCGCGGGCCTCGTTGAACTTCTCGCGCATCGTCGGGTTCTTGAAGGTGAGCTTGCGGATGGTCAGCGCCTCCGCCTTGTCGTTGGCGTAGCGCAGCTGCCGCTCCGAGGAGGTCAGGTCCTCCTTAACCTTCTGGAGGCGCGCGATGGCCTTGTCGATCTCCTCGATGGCGTCCCCGAACTTCTTGCTCGCCGTCGCGTAGTTCTTTCCAAAGCCGTCCTTGAACTTCTCGAGCGCGTTCTCGAAGTTGGTGACGTCGATGTTCTGCTGGCGCACCTCGGCGAGCTCGCGCCGGTAGGCGTGCGCGTTCTCCGCCGCGTTTCTCAGCAGCGTGATCATGGGGATGAAGAACTGCGGGCGGATGACGTACATCTTCTCGTACTCGTAGGACACGTCCACGATGCCGGAGTTGTAGAGCTCGCTCTCGGGCTCGAGCATCGAGACGAGCACCGCGTACTCGCAGTTTTTGTTGCGTCGGTCCTGGTCGAGCTTCTTGAAGAAGTCGGAGTTCCTGTGACGGCTCGTAGCGGCCGAGGCGTCGTCCTCGTTCTTCATCTCGAACATGATGGAGACGACCTCGACGCCCTCGTCGTCGACCTCGCGGAAGACGTAGTCTCCCTTCGAGCCGCCCACGACCTCGTTGTCCTTGTGGAACTCGGCGCCGCGGAAGCCCAGCGAGCGCCAGCGGTTGAACTCCATCTCGCAGTGCTGCTCGAGCGTCTCGCCGATGAGCTTGGTGGACAGGCGCGCACGCTGGTTGCGCAGGCGCTCGATCTCGTCCTCGCGGTCGCGGATCGTCTGGTCCTTGAAGCGCTCCTGCTCGGCCATCTGCTGGCGCAGCGACGCCTCGACCTGCTCGCGCTCGAGCTTGGCCGCCCGCAGGTCTCCCTCGAGGGCGGCAAGGCGCTCGCCCTGCTCGCCGGTGGCCTGCGTGACGGCGAGGGCCTTCTCCGTCACGAAGGCGGACTCGCGGGCCTTGATCTGGGCCTCGAGCTCGGAGACGCGGCGCTCCTGCTCCAGCCTGGCCGCGCGCAGGTCTCCCTCGAGCTCGGCGATGCGCCTCTCCTGGGCGTCCGTGGCCTCGCTCACCGCAAGTGCCTTCTCGGTGGCAAAGGCGGACTCGCGGGCCTTGAGCTGCGCCTCGAGCTCGGCGACGCGACGGTCGCGCTCGGCGAGCTCCGAGGCGCCCTTCGTGGCCGCCTCGCTGAGCGCGCGCTCCTGGGCCGCGCCGGCCTCGAGCAGGGCGCGCTGCTGCTCGGCGATCTTCTGGTCCCGCTCGGCGATCGCCTGGGTGAGCTCGCGCTCCACCGCCGCGCGGGCGAGCTCGACGGCGTCCGCGCCCTTCTCTATCTCGGCGCGCAGGCGGACAAGCTCCTCGTCCTTCTTGGCCGAGGCGTCGCGCGCCCCGGCAAGCTCCTTGGCGAGCCTCCCCTGCAGCTCCTCGCGCTCGCGCGCGGCGAGCTCCCGCGCCTCCTGGCGCGCCTGGGCGACGGCGGCCTCCACGGCGCTCGCGCGCTCGCGCTCCGCCATCTGCTCGCGAGCCTTGAGCTCGCGCGTGAACTCCGCGTCTCGCACCTGGCGCACGATCTGCGCGTACTCGGTCTCGTCGACCTGGAACACCTCGCCGCAGTGCGGGCATCTGATCTCTGCCATGGTCCCTCCCGTTCTTCTCCTGCTCCCTAGGGTACCCGTACCGCCGGACAGAAATGGCCGTGGATGGAAAAGCGAGAAGAACGGGGCCCGCGACGCGCGCCGCGGGCCCCCGAGAGCCTGTCAGTCGACCCTGTCCCCCCGTCAGGCTACCTGCCGCCGAAGGGGCTCATCTGCTGCTCCTGCTGGTACTGCTGATAGAGGTCGATGAGGTCGTCGATCGTGACCTCCTGGCCGTTGACGTTGACGGTCTGGTCGCCCTGCTCCTCCTGCTCCTGCTGGAGGGACTCGTCGGATCCGAGCGTCACGTCGAGGGTCAGCTCCTCGCTGCCGCGCATGACGGTAACCTTGACGGTCTCGCCGATGCTGTGGGAGCGCACGGCGAGGATGGCGGCGTCCGCGGACGAGATGGCGTCGTCGCCGATCTTGGTGATGACGTCGCCCTCCTGGATGCCCGCCGCCTCGGCCGGGCCGCCCGCCGCGACCTCGACCACGTAGGCGCCCTGGTTGACCGCGAGGTTGTTCCTAAAGGCGTTCTGGGCGTTCACGGTCTGCATGGAGAGGCCGATGTAGGCGTGCGTCACGGTCTCCCCCGCGATGATCTTGTCGGCCACCTCCGTGGCGTAGTCGCTCGGGATGGCGTAGCCGATGCCGGCGAAGCTCTGCGTGTCGGACGAGTAGAGCGTGCAGATGCCCACGAGCTGGCCCTCGGCGTTCACGAGCGCGCCGCCGGAGTTGCCCGGGTTGATCGTGGCGTCGGTCTGGATGAGGTTGGTATAGAGCGTGTTGCCGGAGGCGCCCTCCATGAGGGTGCTGCGCGAGAGCGCCGAGACGATGCCCTGCGAGACGGAGTTCTCAAGGCCGAAGGGGCTGCCCACGCTCATCACCCAGTCGCCGACCTGGAGCTCCGAGGAGTCGCCGATCTCCATCGGCGTGACCTCGGTGTCGCCGAAGTCCACGTGCAGGACCGCGAGGTCGCTCGAGGCGTCGGTGCCCACGAGGGTGGCGTCGTAGCTCTGGCCGTTGAGGGTGACGCTGATGGACTCGGCGTCCTCGATGACGTGGTTGTTGGTGATGACGTTGCCGTTGGTGTCGTAGATGACGCCCGAGCCCATGCCCTCGCCGTTGGCGTAGGTGCTGTAGACGGTCACCACGGAGGGCAGGGTCTTCGCCGCGACCGCGTTGGCGACGGTGGTGTCCTCGTCGGAGGGGTCGATGGTGATGGACTGCGAGGTCCCGGTCGAGGCGGTCCCGCCGCCCGTTCCCACCACGCCCGTGCCCACGAGCACGCCCGTGAGCGCCGCCGCGCCAAGGACGCCGCCAAGGAGGCCGGCGAGCAC
The DNA here is from genome assembly GCF_052599055.1 of Thermophilibacter sp. ZX-H3. Taxonomy (NCBI): domain Bacteria; kingdom Bacillati; phylum Actinomycetota; class Coriobacteriia; order Coriobacteriales; family Atopobiaceae; genus Thermophilibacter; species Thermophilibacter sp. ZX-H3. Next base: position 10,311 of record NZ_JBQXES010000006.1, read on the forward strand.
CGCCCTCAGGCCGGGACGCTGCCTCTTCTCGGCCCCGAACTCGGGCGCCGCGGGCGGCTGGGGCGCGCTCGGCTCGGGCTGGGGCGGCGTCTGGCGCTGCGTCTGCCCGGGCTGCGCCTGGTACTGCGCCCCCTGTGAGGAGGCGCCCTGCGCGCTGTGGGCGCCCGGGAAGGGCGGCCGCTGCTGGGTGGGCTGGGCCTGCGTGGGCTGCTGGTCGGCGGGCTGCTGGTAGGGGCTCTGCGGGGTCTGCGGGTTCTGCGGGGTCTGCGCGCCATACGGATAGTCGCTCATGTCTTCCCTCTCTCGTCTGGCCCCGTGCGTTCGGGGCGCGTCTTTGTGTCCGCTGTCGAATGTACCCCGCCGAAGGGGGCGCATACACCGCCCGGGCGCGCATCATCGGGGCGGCATGATGCTTTCCGCTTCCTGAAAACGCAGGTCACAAGGCAGCGAGAAGAACGACGGGTGCGAGGGGACCGCCGAGTCGCAGGTCCTTCTCGCGCCGCTCGCGTCCTTCTCGCCGAGGGGCCGACGGGCCCGGGAGGGCTCTAGATACGGAAGAGGTAGCCCACGCCGCGGATGGTGACGATGTGGCTCGCCACCTGCGGGCCCACCTTGGAGCGGACGCGGCGGATGTGGACGTCGACGGTGCGCGTGCCGCCGCAGTACTCGAAGCCCCAGACGCGGTGCAGCAGGGTCTCGCGCGAGTAGGCGCGCGAGGGATGCGTGGCCAGGAAGGACAGCAGCGAGTACTCCATGAGGGTGAGGTCGACGGGCTTGTCGTCGATGTAGACCTGGTAGGTGGCGAGGTTGATCGTCATGTTGTCCACGGTGACGATGTCGGCCGGCGCGGACTCCTCGCCGGGCCAGAGCAGCAGGGTGCAGCGGACCTCGAGCTCGGCGACGCCAGCCGTGGAGAGGATGAAGTCGTTCTTCCCCTGCATGGGCATGCGCAGCGTGGCGAGCTTGTCGGGGTCCTGGACGAGGAGCATCGGGATGAAGCCGTTCTCCGCAACGAAGGCGTCCACGGCGTTCAGGATGTCCTGGCTCATGCCCTCGCCGTCCAGGATGACGAGGTCGAACTCGTGGCCGGACGAGACCGCCTGCGAGAAGGTCTCCTCGCTCGCGAGGGCGATGGAGACGTCGATGGCGTGGGAGAGCTCGCGCATGCGGTCGTGCAGCCGCGTGGTTGCAGATACGAGCAGGATGTTCTTGTGGTGCATCCTCAGGCCTCCCGAAATTGAGCACATGTATTTGAAAAGATTAGCACATCGCCCCCGCGTTCGACGGGGGCGATGTCAGAACTTCGTAAACGCGCCGCAGCTCAGTGACCATTCTGAAACGTCGCTTAACGAGCCGGAAACGCTATGTTTCAAACGAGCCGCAGCTAGTTGATGCTGCCGAGGAACTCGGCCGTGCGGGCGTTCTCGGGGTGGTCGAAGACCTTCTCGGGCAGGCCCTGCTCGACCACGTAGCCGTCCTCCATAAATACCACGCGGTCGGCCACGTCGCGCGCGAAGCCCATCTCGTGCGTGACCACGATCATCGTCATGCCGGAGTTCTCCGCGAGGTCGCGCATGACGTCGAGGACGCCGCGGACGAGCTCGGGGTCGAGCGCCGAGGTGGGCTCGTCGAAGAGGAGCACGTTGGGGTGCATGGCCACGGCGCGCGCGATGGCGACGCGCTGCTGCTGGCCGCCGGAGAGCTGCGTGGGCTTGAAGTCCGCGCGGTCGGCGAGCCCGACGGCGGCGAGCTGCTTGAGCGCCTCGGCCTCGGCCTCCTCCTTGCTCTTCTTGAGCACCTTCGTCTGGCCGATCATGACGTTCTCCTTGGCCGTGAGGTGCGGGAAGAGGTTGAACTGCTGGAAGACCATGCCCACGTCGCGGCGCAGGCGGTTGACCTCGGCCGTGCTCTTGTTGGTGATCTCCTCGTCCTCGATGAGGATGTGGCCCGCGCTCGGGCGCTCGAGGAGGTTGATGCAACGCAGCATCGTGGACTTGCCCGAGCCCGAGGGGCCGAGCACCACGACGACCTCGCCGGGCCAGACGTTGAGGTTCACGTCCTTCAGGACCAGCGTGTCGTCGAAGCTCTTGTTGAGGTGCTCGATGCGCACGATGGGGTGCTCGCCGGGCGTGAAGTGGTGGCTCGTGAGGCCCTGGTCGTGCGCGTAGGCGATGCGCGCGGCCTCGTCCGCCGGCAGCGCGGGCGGGACGTCGATGGCCACGCGGCGGTGGTGCTTAGCAGGCATTCGCGACCTCCTTGATCTGGGCGACGGGGGCGGAGGGGGCGTCCTTCTCGACGTCCTTCTCGACGCTCTTCTCCACGAGCTCGTCGGCGTTGTCGGCCACGTCGGCGCGGCGCTTGGGGCGCGGGCCGCCGCCACGCTCGGAGCGGGCGATGTTCTCCTCGACGATGCCCACGACCTTGATCAGCGGCAGCGTGACGATGAGGTAGAAGATGCCGGCGGCCACGTACGGCGTGATGTTGCCCGTGACGGTGGTGAGGTTCTTGGAGAACATCATGAGCTCCATGACGCCCACCGAGGAGAGCAGCGAGGTGTCCTTGAAGGCGGTGATGAAGTCGCTCGTCACCGTGGGGATCACGCGGCGCACGGTCTGCGGCAGGATGATGGAGAACATCGTCTGCACGTAGTTCATGCCGAGCGAGCTCGCGGCCTCGTACTGGCCCTGCGGGATGGACTGGATGCCCGCGCGGAAGATCTCGGCGAGGTAGGCCGAGGAGTTGATGGCCATGACGATGATGCCCAGCAGGTTGTTGTCGATGTTGATGTTGAGCATCGGCAGGCCGAAGAACATGATGTAGATCTGCAGGAAGAGCGGCGTGCCGCGCAGCACGTTGATGTAGACCACGGCGATGGCGCGCAGGATCCGCCACTTGGAGATCTTGAGCATGGCGAAGAGCAGGCCGAGCGCGATGGCAAACGGGTAGGCGGCCACCACGATGCCCAGGCAGAGCAGCCAGCCCGGCGCGAGGGACGAGAAGGACGTCACGAGCAGCTGGGGCTTGAGGAACATGCCGAGGAACTGGTTGGAGTTCCAGGCCTCCACCCACGGCTGCTCGTCGAGCCAGTTGACGAGGCTCTGGAGCGGGGTGTTGGCGATCGTGGCGATGGGCGCAGAGTCCGCGAGCCCGTGCGTGGCGCCGGCGCTCTCGTAGGTGCCGGAGACGACGCACTCCCCGCCCTCGGCGGGGAACTGCATGTTGGTGATCTCGAGGCGCAGGAGCGACCCCTCGGGAATGGCCTGGTCGAAGGTCACCGTGATGGAGCTGCCAGACGGGACGGCCTCGCCGGTCACGTCCATGCGCGTGAGGCCCTCGAGGGCGGTGATGCGCGTCGTGGAGCCGTCGAACGTCGCGCCCTCGGGGAGGGTCAGCGTGACCGAGGTGACCTCCTCGCCGGGCTCGACCGTGCCCTCCCAGGTGAGGCGCGTGTCCATGCCGCCGATGACGCCGTCGCCGCCGTCCTCGTTGGGGCGCGCGGTGGCCTTCTCGGTGGTGAGCGCCTGAGCGGGCTGCGGTGCCGCCGTCGCGAAGACGCCCGTGAGCGCCAGGGCGAGGGCAACGAGAAGCGCCCCCCGTCTATGCTGCATGCTTCCTCCGTTTCCAGGCGTGCAAAGGGGACAGTCACTTTTGCACGGTGTCGCTGCGGCGACCGTGCAAAAGTGACTGTCCCCTTTGCACGGCCGCCGCAGGTTCTTCTCGCTTAGATCTCGGTGGTGCCGAACCACTTCTGCTTGATCTCGTCCATCGTGCCGTCCTCCTCGATGGCCGCGAGGGCGTCGTTGATGGCCGCGAGCAGGCCGGGGTTGTCCTTGGAGACGGCGATGCCGTACTGCTCGCCGGTGGGGATCTCCTCGACGACCTCGAGGTCGGAGAAGGACTCGGCGATCATGTTCTGGGCGACGGGCAGGTCGATGACCATGGCGTTGTAGAGGCCCGTGGAGATGCCCATGAGGGCGGCCGTGACGTCGGCAAGCGGCACCTTGGTGGCGTTGGGCAGGTTCTCGGAGATCCACTCGTCACCGGTGGTGCCGGTCTGGCAGGCGACCTGCATGCCCTCGGCGTTGAGGCTCTCGGAGTTGAGGTCGGAGCCGGCGGCGGCCACGATGCCCTGGTTGGAGTTCAGATAGGGGTCGGAGAAGTCGACCTGCTCGAGGCGCTCGTCGCTGATCGTCATGCCGGCGATGGAGATGTCGGCCTTGCCGCCCTGCTTGATGGTGGGGACGAGCGTGTCGAAGGCCTGGTTGGGCAGCCACTCGCAGGTGAGGCCCATCTTCTCGGCGATTGCGTTGGAGAGGTCCACGTCAAAGCCCACGGTCGTGCCCTCGTCGTCGATGTACTCGAACGGGGCGAAGCCGAGCTCAGCCACGTTGGTGAGCACGCCCTCCTTCACGAGAGTGTAGGAGGCCTCGTCGGTGGTCTGGGCGTCGTCGGTCTCGGCGGGCTGGTCGGAGCCGTTGCAGCCGGCGAGGGCGAGGGCGCCGGCGGCGCCGAGGGTTGCGAAGAAGTTGCGGCGGGTCATGCTGGACATTTCATTTCCTCCCATTGTGATGTGCAAAAGTGCCTGTTGCGGTGCAAAGCGTGCAAAAGTGCCTGTCCCTTTTGCACGCTTACTGCTAGAGCTCGGCGCCGAGCCACTTGACCTCGAGCTCGGAGATGTAGCCCTCCTCCTCGAGCTCGGCCAGGGCGCCGTTGATGGCCTCGGTGAGGCCGGGGTTGTCCTTGTTGACGGCGATGCCGTACTGCTCGCCGGTGGGGATCTCGATGGCCACCTGGCAGTCGGTGAACGAGTTGGAGCAGAGGTAGGTCATCACGGGCAGGTCCGCCACGGCGGCGGCGTAGAGCCCGGTTTGCACGCCCGTCACGGCCACGACCGGGTCGTCGAGCGCCACGACCTCGGCGTTGGGCAGGTTCTCCTCGGCCCAGGAGGCTCCGGTCGTGCCGGCCTGGACGGCAATCTTGGTGCCCTCGACGTTGAGGGACTCCTCGGTCACGTCGCCCGCGCTCGCGAGCGTCACGAGACCCTGGTTGGAGTCCATGTAGGAGTCGGTGAAGTCGACCTGCTCCCAGCGCTCGTCCGTGATCGTGATGTTGGAGACGCCCACGTCGGCCTTGCCGCCCTGCTCGATGAGCGGGACGATGGTGTCGAACTTCATGGCGGGCAGGACCTCGCACTCGAGGCCGAGCTTGTCGGCGACGGCGTTGATGAGGTCGATCTCAAAGCCCTGGGCCTCGCCGGTCTTCTCGTCGACGAAGTCGAGCGGCGCGTTGGCGAGGTCGGACGCGACGATGATCTTGCCGTCCTCGACGAGGGTGTAGGCGGCGGCGTCCGCGGAGTCATCTGCTGGGGTGCTGGTCTGCCCTCCCCCGCTGCATCCCGCGATAGTCACGGCTAACGCGCAGGCAACCGCGAGGCCGCCCGCAATCCGGCTGGAGAGCTTCATGGTGGGTTTCCTTCCCCCAATGCTTCGGCGCGTGGTCACGCCCTTTCCCGACGGTGGCACGGGTCTTCCCGTGTCAGGGCGCATGCCCCGTCCGTCGCCAAAGACTCAGTTTGGTTCAACTCGCCTGAAGAGGTCCTTCTCACCAGGTTTCTTAACAAGATTGACACGTATGGGGATAGCTGCGGCGCAAGGGGTGGCGAGAAGAACGGCGCCGCCCGGAGATCCCCGGACGGCGCCGCGCGTCGTCGTTCTTCTCGCCAGCGCTCCGCGCGAGCCTAGAATCCCCCGTAGTAGTGCTCGCGCTCCCAGTCGGTGACGGCGGTGCAGTACTCGTACCACTCGGCGCGCTTCTCGCGGACCAGGTAGTCGAAGATGTGGTCGCCGAGCACGGCGCGCATGAGCTCGGAGGACTCGAAGCGGTCGACGGCCTCGCCGAGCGTGCGCGGCAGGCGGGCAATCCCGCGGGCGGCGAGCTCGCGGTCCGAGAGGGCGAGCATCTCGCTCGTGGCCTCCTCGGGGAGCGGCAGCCCCTCCTCGATGCCCTTGAGGCCGGCGGCGATGGTCACCGCGAGGGCCAGGTAGGGGTTCGCCGTGGGGTCGGGGCTGCGCAGCTCGACGCGGGTGGCGATGTGCTTGCCCGGCTTGTGCGTGGGCACGCGCACGAGCGCGGCGCGGTTCTTGCGGCCCCATGTGGCGTGCGTGGGCACCTCGCCCGTGGAGATGAAGCGCTTGTAGGAGTTCACCGTGGGGTTGGTGACCAGCGTGAACTCGGGCGCGTACTTGAGGATGCCGGCGATGTAGTGCTGGGCGACCTCGGAGAGGTGCGCCTCGTGGAACTCCTTGGGGCCCCAGAAGAGGTTCTCGCCGTCGTGGTCGAGCAGCGACTGGTAGAGGAACATCGCGGATCCGGGCACGTTGGTGATGGGCTTGGGCATGAACGAGGCGTACATGCCCTGGGCGGAGGCCTCCTGCTTGATGACGAGGCGCGCCGTCATGATGTTGTCCGCGCAGCTCACGGCCTCGGTGAAGCGCAGCTCCACGCCGTTTTGGGACGGGCCGGCGGCGTGATAGGAGTACTGCACCGGGATGGACATCTTCTCGAGCGTCAGCGTGGTCTGGCGGCGCAGGTCGTTGGCCGTGTCCATGGGCGTGAGGTCGAAGTAGCCCGCGTTGTCGAGCGGCACCGGGTCGAGGTCGTTGTCAAAGTAGAAGTACTCCATCTTGGGGCCGACGTTGGGCACGTAGCCCCGCTCCTCGGCCGCCTGGAAGACCTTCTTGAGGCAACGGCGCGGGTCGCCCTCGAAGGGCTCGCGCGACGGGGTGTACACGTCACAGAAGACGCGCGCGACGCCGGACTCCGAGGGGCGCCACGGCAGAAGAGCGAAGGTGTCCGGGTCGGGGAAGGCGAGCATGTCCGACTCCTCGAGCGAGGCGAAGCCGTCGACGGCCGACCCGTCGAAGCCGATGCCCTCCTCGAAGGCCTCCTCGAGCTCCTCGGGGGAGATCGCGAACGACTTGAGGTTGCCGAGCACGTCGGCGAACCACAGCCTCACGAAGCGGATGTCGCGCTTCTCGACGGTCCGGAGAACGAAGTCGATGTCCTTCTCGCTGCTCATGCGGTTTCCTTTCCGGTTGACCGGCAGGGCTACTCATTATTCAGCGATAGGTTCTCACACGCGTGTTTCGCGCCTGTTAATGCCGCTGGCGTCAGGTTTATTTGGCGTGCCACCGGCGTCAGGTTTATTTGGCACGCGGCACGCGCGTGCCAAATAAACCTGACGCCGGTGGCACGCCAAATAAGCCTGACGCCGGTGGCACGGCTACTTGCCGAGGTTCTTCTCGACGTTCCTGAGCATGTCCTGGGCGGCCGGGCAGGGCGCGCCCGTGGCGTGCGCGGAGCACGAGCCCCTGCTGCCGCAGCTCGAGCACTCGCCACCCGACCTTCTGATAGACCGCAGCGCCAGGGCGAGAAGGACCGCGATCGCGGCGATGATGACGACGTCGACGAGCCCCATGCGACCAACCTCCGAAAAGAGGAGAAAAGTTTGTTGTTAACCAAAGGCAACTATACCCATCTGCGTCATACTAGAGGGGCAAGGCGGCCGCGGTCGCACAAACTTTGCATCAGAAGGGACGTGTCTCCAATGAACGACGATCAGACCATGCAGCTCGTCATCGTCCGCCACGGCGAGTCCGAGTGGAACAAGCTCAACCTCTTCACCGGCTGGACCGACGTTGACCTCACCGACACCGGTCGCGAGGAGGCCCACGCGGGCGGCAAGGCCCTCAAGGAGGCCGGCTACGACTTCGACGTCTGCTACACGTCGCTGCTCAAGCGCGCGATCCACACGCTTAACTGCGTGCTCGACGAGCTCGACCGCAACTGGCTTCCCGTCCACAAGGCCTGGCAGCTCAACGAGCGCCACTACGGCGCCCTCCAGGGCCTGAACAAGGCCGACGCCGCCGCCGAGCACGGCGAGGACCAGGTCAAGATCTGGCGTCGCTCCTTCGACGTCTGCCCGCCCGCCCTCGAGCCCGGCGACGAGCGCGACCCGCACGTCCTCGAGATGTTCCGCGACGTGCCCAAGGAGGACCTCCCCTACACCGAGTGCCTCAAGGACACCATCGCCCGCGCCTGGCCGTACTTTGAGGCCGAGATCAAGCCGCAGATGGAGGCCGGCAAGCGCGTGCTGATCGCCGCCCACGGCAACAGCCTGCGCGCCCTCGTCATGCAGTTCGAGAAGCTGACCCCCGAGGAGATCCTCGAGGTCAACATCCCGACCGGCGTGCCGTGCGCCTACACCTTCGACAAGGACTGGAACGTCGTCGACAAGCACTACATCGGCGACCCCGCCACCATCGAGGCCAAGATCAACGCCGTCGCCAACCAGGGCAAGGCCAAGAAGTAAGTAGCGTTCGTCCTCACGAAAAGGCCCCGTCCCTTGCACGCAGAGCTGCGCTTCGCGGAAGGCTCTGCTCCGCAAGGGGCGGGGCCTTTTCGTGAGGACGCGGGTCACAGACCGGCAGGGAAAGAGTGGCTCGATTAACGCGCACTCGTGCACGGTTCTTCTCGCGTTTGCCCAGTTGACACTTTAGAACTCGTGCGCGAGTGCGCGTTAATCACGGCGGCGAGGGGGTGCCGGACCCCGGAGCGCAAAGGCGCCACCTGCCATAGAGGGGGTTGGCAGGTGGCGCGTAGGCTGGCCTCTGCGGCGGGGAGAGGATCCGCCGCTCGGGCAGGGTTAAACTCGCTGGCGCCGATGTGAGTCGCTGTTCTTCTCGGCGCATGGTTAGAATAAGTTAACTCAGGCTAATTCCTATCGCAGATAGGGCAATATCACAGGTTCTCCATAAGTAAGCTATGGTTTACTATCAGCTACCCCAGCGCGACGTCGAGCACCATCATCAGGACGAAGCCCACGATGAAGCCAAGCGTGCCCACGTTGGAGTGCTCGCCGAGATGCGACTCGGGGATGAGCTCCTCCACCACCACGTAGACCATCGCGCCGGCGGCAAACGCCAGGAGCCACGGCATGTACGGGCTGATCCAGCCGCTCGCGAGCACCACGAGCACGCCGAAGACCGGCTCGACGATGCCGGAGAGGCTGCCCATCACGAAGGCGCGCCCGCGGCTCATGCCCTCCCGGGCCAGGGGCAGCGAGATGGCCGCGCCCTCCGGGAAGTTCTGCAGGCCGATGCCGATGGCGAGCGCCATGGCCATGCCGAGGTAGGCCTCCCCCGCCGCTCCGGCGGTCTGCGCCGCCATGGCAAAGAGCAGGCCCACGGACATCCCCTCGGGGATGTTGTGGAGCGTCACCGCGGACACGAGCAGCGTCGTGCGCTTCCAGTCAGACCGTATGCCCTCCGGCTCGTCGGAGTCCGCGTGGAGGTGCGGCAGGAAGGTGTCGAGCGCCATGAGGAAGGCAACGCCCAAAAGGAAGCCGCCCGCGGCCGGAAGCCAGCCGGGGACGCCGAGCCCCTCCGCCTGCTCGATCGCCGGGTTGAGCAGCGACCACACGCTCGCCGCCACCATGACGCCGGCGGCAAAGCCGAGGAAGATGTGATGCATGTTCTTGCGTTCGGAGCGGAAGAAGAACACGACGGCGGACCCGACCGTGGTCATGAGCCAAGTGAAGCCGCAGCCGAGCGCCGCCCACGCGAGCGCCTGAGGTATGTTGTCGACCATATGTGCCTCCTCGAGCCCACCCTGGGGGCAGGCGAGCCGATTGTCTGTGCTTTTACAGGATACCCCTAAGTACTACTAAACTAGTACCATTTATTTACCAGCGGTTATCCAGTTCGGGCAAGTCCGAGACTCGCATGGGAGCCCAAAAACCACCGACAATCGGCTCGCACGCGGCCCAGTGAGCCTCCGCGGGGCGCAAAACGGGCGCGCCGCCGGCGAGAAGAACCGGCGGCGCGCCAACATGTGCAAAAGTGCCTGTCCCCTTTGCACGCTACGCGAGCTGGGCGAGGACCTTCTCGTCAGGCTGCTCGTCGCGCGGCATCGGGCGCACGATCTGGAAGATCATGCCCGCGAGCAGCGCGAACGCGACCACCGTCCACACGCCGAAGTTCCCCAGCGCGAAGAGCTCCCAGAGCTGGTTGATGATCAGGCCCACGACCCAGGCGAAGACGCACTGATAGCCGATCGCGAACCAGAACCACTTCGGCGAGTCCATCTGCCTGCGGATGGTGCCGATGGCGGCGAAGCACGGGGCGTCGAGCATGTTGAACGCCACGAACGCGCACATGGCGCCGACGTGCAGGATGCCCGAGGCGTCGGTGAACATGCCGGCGAAGCCGCTCCACATGGTCACGGAGTTCTCGGTGGCGTCGCCGATGCCGTAGATCACGCCGAAGGTGGAGACGAGGTTCTCCTTGGCGATGAGGGCGTTGATCGACGCCGCCGCGGCCTGCCAGGTGTCGGCACCGAGCGGGGCGAAGATCCAGGCGACGGCGTTGCCCACGATCGCGAGCAGGGAGTAGTCGGTGTAGTACTCGGGCGCGCCCTCCATGAGCGACATGAAGCCGAAGGCCCCGTTGCCGCCCTCCCAGTTGGCGAAGCCGAACTCGAGCAGGAACCACACCACCACGGACGCGGCGAAGATGATCGTCGTGGCCTTCTTGAGGTACGCGGAGATGCGCTCCCACACGTGCAGCCACCAGCTCTTGAGGGTGGGCAGGTGATAGTCGGGGAGCTCCATCACAAACGGCGCGGGGTCGCCCGCGAACATGCGCGTCTTCTTCAGCATGAGCGCGGAGACGACGATCGCGGCAAGGCCGAGGAAGTAGAACATCGGCGCCACCCACCAGGCGTCGGAGCCGCCGATAAGGACGCCCATCACGAGCGCGATGATCGGGGTCTTGGCGCCGCACGGGATCATGGTGGTGAGCATCGCCGTCATGCGACGGTCCTTCTCGTTCTCGATGGTCTTGGTGGCCATGACGCCGGGGACGCCGCAGCCGGACGAGATGAGCATGGGGATGAAGCTCTTGCCGGAGAGGCCGAAGCGGCGGAACACGCGGTCCATGACGAAGGCCACGCGACTCATGTAGCCGCAGTCCTCGAGGAAGCACAGCATGACGAAGAGCACGAGCATCTGCGGGATGAACCCGAGCACCGCGCCCACGCCGGCGACGATGCCGTCGAGAACGAGCGCCTGCACGAAGTCTGAGGCGCCGGCCGCCACGAGCCAGCCCTCGATGACGGAGGGGATCGACGGCACGAAGCTGCCGTAGTCCTCCATGGCCGGGGCCTCGCCCTGCGCGAGCGCGGCCTCCTCGAAGTCGGCGGCGCTCACGGAGTCGATGACGGCCAGCTCCTGGCCCTCGGCGAGGACGGGGTTGCCCTCCGCGTCGATGCGCGTGACCACCTCGTCGTCCGCGTCGATGAAGTTGCCGTCGCCGTCGTGCATCGGCACGTCGACGGCCGTGACGCCCGCAGCCTCGGCCTCGGCGGCGAAGGCGCTCACCACGGCCTGCGCGTCGGTGTCCTCCGGGTCCTCGGCCAAGGCCCCGACGGCGGCGCTCACGCCTGCGGTATCAAGGCCGTCGGCCTCGGCGGCGGCCAGGAAGCCGTCGATCTTGTCGCCATAGTAGTTGGCGTCGTACTCCTCGGTCGCCTCCTCGTAGGCGGCCTGGTCGGACGGGTTCCAGAGCCAGCCGTCGCCGAAGACGCCGTCGTTGGCCCAGTCGGTGCCCCACGTTCCCACCGTGGACACCGCGATGAAGTACACGACGAACATCACGGCCACGAAGATCGGCAGGCCAAGCACGCGGTTGGTCACCACGCGGTCGATCTTCTCGGACATGCTGAGCCGCTTGGGCGCCCTCTTGACGCACGCGCCCATGACGTCCGCGATCCAGTCATAGCGGTCGGAGGTGATGATGGACTCCGCGTCGTCGTCGCGGGACGTCTCCACGGCCTTGATGGCCCGCTCGGCCTGGCCGAGCTGTGCGGGCGAGAGGTGCAGGGCCTTCACCGCCTCGGCGTCGCGCTCGAAGACCTTGATCGAGTACCAGCGCACGAGGTTGGCGTCGCAGCTGCCGGAGACGATCTCCGCGATCTTGCCGAGCGCCTCCTCGACCTCGGGGGAGAAGCAGCGCGCCCCGGGCTGGACCTTGCCCGCGCGCCCGGCGGCCACGGCCTTGCCCACCAGCTCGTCGAGGTTGGTGTTGCGCAGCGCGGAGACCTCCACGACCGGCGCGCCCAGGCGCTCCGAGAGCGCGGCGGCGTCGATGACGTCGCCCTTCTCCTTGAGCAGGTCGCACATGTTGAGACCCACCACGACGGGGCGCCCCGCCTCCAGGAGCTGCGTGGTGAGATAGAGGTTGCGCTCGAGGTTGGTGGCGTCGACGAGGTCGATCACGGCGTCCGGCCGCTCGTTCACCAGGTAGTCGCGCGAGACGACCTCCTCGGGCGTGTACGGGGAGAGCGAGTAGATGCCGGGCAGGTCGACGAAGGTGACGTCGCGGTCCGCGCGCCAGGTCGCCTGCTTCTTCTCAACGGTGACGCCGGGCCAGTTGCCCACGTACCCGTTGGAGCCGGTGAGCTCGTTGAACAGCGTGGTCTTGCCGCAGTTTGGGTTGCCTGCGAGACCGATCGTGATCTCAGCCATGTCCTGCCTTTCAGAGTTACCTATTTGCTACTTGCACGGTGACAATTGTTAGACTTAGTTAACTTGATGGGCGAGAAAAACGGCCGCTCCCGGCCGTGCCACTGGCGTCAGGTTTATTTGGCACGCCCGACGCCCTTCTCGCCCTTCTCGCCCTACTCGCCCCGCGAGACCTCGGAGACCTCGACGCTCGCCGCTTCGTCCTTGCGGATCGAGAGCTCGTATCCGCGCACCGTGAGCTCGAGCGGGTCGCCGAGCGGCGCCACCTTGCGCACGTGGATGCGCGTCCCCTTGGTGAGCCCCATGTCCATGATGCGGCGCTTGAGGGCCCCGGTGCCCGTGAGCCTGGTCACCGTCGCGCTCTCCCCCACCTTCACGTCCTTCAGAGTTGCCATCTACCTTCCTTTCTCCCCAATGACGAAGCGGGACGGTCCCCCCTCGTCACAGTGTCACGGTTATGCGGCTCGCCATCGAGCGGTTGAGCGCCAGGCGCGCGCCCTTCACGAACACGATGACGTCGCCCGCGGCGCGCGAGATGACCTTGACCTCGGAGCCCTCCACAAAGCCGAGCTCCGCCAGGTGCTGCCGCAGGTCTGCGCCGCCGCGCACGCCGGCCACGCGGGCCCTCTCGTCCGGGCCCACCATCGCCAGCGGAAGCTGAGACGCCGCCATCTTGCCCCCTAAGTTAGCTCTAGTAAACAGGACATGAGTAATATACGTCTAACTCGCGGGGACGCAACCACCGTTCACCGATTGAGTTACACAACGGTGACTTTTTCGGGAGATCGCCTGGCTGAGTGACCCGTTTCGGCCAAACGGGGCGGCCCGCCCTGGCTGAGTGACCCGTTTCGGCCAAACGAGGCCTCAAACGAGACCCCATCCGGTCGAAACGAGTCACTCAACCCCGCCCGCTCAGCCCAGCCAGCCCAGCCGCCCCAGCCGCCAGCAGCGCCCACCCCCCGACTCCCGCCCAGCACCGCAGCGGAAATGGGGAACATATACAGGAACGGGCACGGGCGGGCGCGACGAGGAGGCAGCATGGGGGCGGGAAAGGGCATGCGTGACGTCAGCGACTTCGTCGTCACGGACGAGAAGGACTTCCACCTGGAGGACTTCCCCACCACGCTAAAGGTTGACGCCGACGAGCGCCCCGCGTACGAGGCGCAGCTCGAGCGCAACAAGGCACGCATCGAGGGGCTGCAGGACCGCCTCTACGCCGAGGCGCGCGAGAGCCTCATCGTGATTCTGCAGGCCATGGACGCCGCCGGCAAGGACTCCACGATCCGCCACGTGCTCGGAGGCATCAACCCCACGGGCATAGACGTGCGCAGCTTCAAGCAGCCAACCAGCGTGGACCGGGCGCACGGCTTCCTCTGGCGGAGCTTCTCCGCGCTGCCGGAGCGCGGCAAGATCGCCGTGTTCAACCGCTCCTACTACGAGGAGTGCCTCGTCGTGCGCGTCCACGGGCTCTGGCGTGACTACCAGCTGCCCCGTCGCTGCACGGACATGAGCGAGAAGCGCTACTTTGAGGAGCGCTACGAGGACATCCGCGGCTTCGAGCGATACCTCTGGCGCACGGGCAACCGCGTGGTGAAGATCTTCCTCAACGTGAGCGCGGACAAGCAGCGCGAGCGCTTCCTCGAGCGCATCGACGACGAGGCCAAGAACTGGAAGTTCTCAGAGAGCGACCTTGCCGAGCGCATGGAGTGGGACGAGTACCAGCGCGCCTACGAGGAGATGGTCAACGGCACCGCCACCCGGCGAGCGCCCTGGCTCGTCATCCCCGCGGACCAGAAGTGGGTCGCGCGCACGCTGGTGTCCGAGGCGCTGCTCCGGGTGCTGGAGGACATGGACCCGCGCTACCCCGAGCTGCCGCGCACGTCGCTCGACCGGCTCGACGAGTGCCGTGCCGCGCTCGTGGACGGCCCCGCGGCGGACGTCGACGAGTAGACGAGAAGAACATGGCGGCGGGCACCGCGCGCGAGCGACTCATGCGAGCGACTCGGCGAGTGACGCACTCTGACCAAACGGGCCTCAGATCAGGTGTCCATCCAGCCAGAACGCGTCACTCAGAAAGCAGTCTGTCCAAAACCCGTCACTCACGTCATTGGCGAGAAGAACGGACTCACCGCGGGCTCGATCCCTACAGCAGGTGCTTGCGGAGCTTCCTCAGGAACGTCTTCACGAAGTCGCGGCGCGTGCCGAAGAAGAGCCGGTCCGTCGCGTTCTCCTCGTGCGCGTCGTACCTCAGCGCCGCCAGCTCCACGCCGCAGGCGTAGTCGGCGACCTGCAGCATGCGATACTCGTCAGGCCGCGCGTCGCGATAGATGACCGCCTCGCGGGCGAGCGCGTACTCAAATCCGTCGTGCAGCGCGCGCGTCACGAGCGTCTGGCCATCGTCATAGTAGATCTTCACCAGGTCAAACCCCTGGAGGCGCTCGAAGTGGTCAAAGAGGAACTCGACGAGGTCGCGCCTCATTCTGGCGCCGAGCGAGGCACGGTCGCGAAACTCGCTCTTGCGGTACACAAACACGTGGTAGGTGAAGGGAGAGTGCTGAACGAAGGTGCTAAAGCTGGCAAGATAGGCAGCACGACGCTTTGGCTCCATCGTGGCATAGTCATCGTTACCCCGAAGCAGGGGGCTGAGGTGTAGAGGGACGTCTTCAAGCCTTCGGACAGCCAGATCGCCCTCATAGAGGCGAATCGTTCGCCCAAGATCATCTGCTTGGTCATGAAAGACAAGCGCAAGGATATAGTACTTGGACTCACCGCCCAAGTCGCCCGACTCGTCAACGAATACCGAGAGCTCCCCCACCTTCCACCGCCTCGCGATATTAAAAATGCCGGGGGGAACCCCCCGGCCCTTGATAGCCCCCTCTTACGAGACGACCAGCTTGTTTATACCACAGCCTGCTTCATGATGCAAGGTATTTCTTAGGTTATTATGTTTTAATATTAACACAATGTCATACTATATAATCTTCTCGTGCATGTCACCAGAAGCCGAGAATAGGGCACACCAAAGACACCCGGCGAGAAGAACGCGCAGCCGTAGACTCGCTACCGCCCCGCCCGGCCGCGGACCCTCCGAGCGATGGTGGCCACCAGCAGAACAAGCACCACGACCAGCAGCGCCAGCCCGCCGATGCGCAGCCAGCGCTCGGCCTCGAGCGCGGGCGAGCCGGTCGACTCCGCCGGGAGGAACGCCGCGACCACACGCTCGACGGCGCCCGGGCTCGCCTGTGCCTCGTCGTTCTCCACTCGCTCGCAGTACACCAGGTAGCGGTGCGAGGAGACGGCGTAGGGGTGGCAGGTGAAGAGCGTGACCAGGTCCCTGCCCTCTTGGACGGCAAGCGCGTCGACGTCGTCCGGCTCGATGACGCGGATCTCGCAGACCCGGTAGGTGAGCTCGTCCCAGGCCGTCGTGATGGTAATCGTGTCCCCCACCTCGAGAAGCTCGATGTCGCGGAACATCTGCACGCCGTGCCAGACCCCCCGGTGCGCCGCGATCACGCAGTTGGAAGACTCCCCGCCGACGGGCATCGAGGTCCCGGCGACCACCGCCGCGCCGAGCTCCATGTTGGCCTCGGTCGCCCCGAGGTAGATGGGCAGCGTGACGCCCATGGCCGGGATGTCGATCGAGCCCACGATGCCGTCAGGCAGGCCCATCGCGGCCAGCTCGTCGCCGGAGAAGGCGAAGGGGTCGTTCACCTCGTCGCCCGTGCCCTCGCGGACCCGCTCGCTGTACTCGACGAGCGCCTCGTAGGTGGGGTCGCCCTCCTTGGGGCGGAAGGCGTCCCCATCGTCTTCCGCGGCAGCGGAGGGATCCTCCTCGTCGGACACGGTCGCGGACGTGCGAGACTCCTCGACCACCTGCTCCACGCGCCCCTGCTCGATGACCGCCGAGACGCTCGGCGCTAGGAGCAGGCACGCGCCAATGGCGAGAAGGACGAGCGCGGCCACGAGGGGCGCCACCCCGCCCCGCTGCCTATGGGGCCCCTCGGGGTCGGGCGCCCCCTGGGCAAGGTGCCTAGCCACGGTAGCGCCTCCCGTCACGGCGACGTCCGTCACGCGGGATGACGGGCCTCACGCCCACGGCGCGCCCCGGGCCGGCCGATTCGCCGCCTCCAGGACCCTGGCCGGCGAAGTGCCTGCCCGTCGGCCTTGGCGTGGGACGACCCGCGGAGACGGGAGCGCTCCCCGAGCCGCCGCGCCCGCGTGACCACAGCTTGGACACGAGCACGTAGGCGCCGATCACCAGCGCGGCCAGGAGAAGGCCGAGAAGGACGGAGGGCAGCAGCGCCTTGTCGGGCGGCTCGGTGTAGCCAGAGGGGAAGTCGGCGTCGCCCTTGTCGAGCCACTCCGCGGGCAGCTCGCAGCGCTCCGCATGAACGAGCAGGCGGTGGGAGTTAATGCCATAGGGCGTGCAGGTGACGAGTGTGCAGAGGTCGCGGCCCTGCTCGATGACGAGGGAGTCGGTCTCGTCGGGAAGGACCACCTCGACGGAGGTGACGCGATAGGCATGATCCTCGCCGAGGACTGAGATGACGAAGTAGTCCCCCACCTCAAGCTGGTCGAGGTTGTCGAAGATCTTCATCGAGGGGAGACCGGTGTGGCCGGAGAGGACGCAGTGTGTCGACTCGCCGCCGATGGGGACGGAGGTGCCCTCGAGGTGCCCGACGCCATGCTCGAGCACGTCGGTGTCCGTGGTGTGGTAGACGGGGAGCTCGACGTGGATCTTCGGGATGTTGATGGTGGCCATCACCCCGTCGCCGGAAAGGTTCAGGACGTTGTCGTAGTCCTCGTCCGTGGGACGCTCGGCATCTGGGTCAAAGGGGTCCGTGACCACAGCACGACCGTCGAGGAGCTGCTGGTTGTAGGTGACAGCCTTCTCGCGCTCTGCGGCGAGGGTATCTTCTCTTGCCTTAGCAACTGCATCATCTGTTGCATTGATAACAGAATGCTCGCGAGCCTGATTGACGAAGTTGCTCACAAATGGATATGTGATAAACACAAAACCAAGCAACAACGCAAATAGTGCGATAAATACCCCGTGACGCGAACGACGTCTATTCATGCTCATCCCACACTCAATCTTATGACGGCATTCTATAAGCCCCTGAGAGTCAGTCAACTCTTCAGCGGCTCTTAAGGCGTTATAAATAAACAAGGGGGATTGCAAATGACCCGGCCCCAAAGCGGGGGCCGGGCCTGTTTGCATTTCAATCAACACAGGAGTGTGACGGAATTACAAACCCCTAGCTCTCCTTGCGAGAACGAACGATGAACGCGGCGGCGCCAGCGACAAGCACGACGCCCGCGGCGGTCAGAGCGACAGTGCCCATGCCACCGGTCTCGGGCAGGTCGACGCCCTCGTCCTTGGTCAGCTTCTCGTCGAGAATGTCCTTCGTCCAAGCGTAGCCCTTGTCCTTAGAGAACGTAACCGTCTCGAAGCCCTCGAGGAGCTTATAGCCCGAGGGGGCCTTGGTCTCGACGAGGTAGTAGGTCTCAGTGGGATCGAGGACGTTCACGAGCTCGATGACACCATTCTCGTTAGTCGTAAAGACGGTCTTGTCGTCGATGGTGACGATGGAGCTCTCGTCAACGGCGGTACCATCGGCGTTGAGCTCGGTGTAGAGGCTGAACTCGGCGCCGACAAGAGTGGAATCGCCCTCGGAAACAACCCCGTCCCTGTTATCGTCGCCGTACTTGGTGATCTTGAGGGAGGCAAGGTCGACAGTAACCTCATCGCCCTTGGTGTTGACGCTCGAAGTGACCTCGTTCTTGGCGCCGGCAACACCGGTTTCAGCATCGTCGTTCACGGTGCCGGAGTAGGTGATGTAGAAGTCGGCGGTATCGCCCTCAGTAATGTAGTCCTTAAGCACGGAGACATCGGCGATGTTGAATTTGAAGGTCGCACCATCGAGACCCTCGGTTACAACCTCAGCGACGTCATCAAGAACAATCTCAGTGCCGTCAACGGTGAAGAGCTTGACGTCGTTGCCGAACGTCATGCCCGTCATGGTGTCCTCGAGGTAGAAGTTGGACATGTTCTTGCTGAGGGTGAACTCAACCTTGAACTCGATCTTGGAGCCCGTGACGGCGGTGACGGTGGAGCCGTCAGCGCTCACGTCGCCCTTATCAACCGAGGTGGCAGTCTTATCGAGGGTAGAGTCGGCGCTCTTAACAGCAATCTCCTCGTCGACAGCAACCCAGTCGTTCGTATCGCCATCACGAGCGGGCTCGATGGCCACAACGATGTTCTGGTAAGTAATGCCAGGAGTAGTATCGGTGGCAGCAACATCAGCGATGTCGATGTAGTACACGCCGGGGACAAGGCCAGAGATGACAACGCCATCGGGAGTGCCAGCCTCGATCTGAGGCTGCGGGTCCATGGCAGCAACGTTGTTGTCGGTGACTGCCTGGACAAGGTCGGCGGCGCTGTTAGCAGTGCCGTCTGCCTTGACCCAAGCGTCGACAGTCGTCTGCATGCCATCGACATACTCGTAGCCAGGCACGTTGGTGGTGCCGTCGACCTTAATGGTGGCCACCTGATAGACGGTGATGTCGCTATCAACAGTGACATCCTCGCCCGTGATGGTAACGCTGCCGGTGATGACAGGGTCAAAGTCCACGAGGGCAGCCTTTGCCACGCCCGGGACGATGGCGAGGGCGGCAACGATCGCCACAAATGCGACGAGCAGCCCCCTCAGCCTGTTCTTAATGTGAGCCATTTCTCTTCTCCTTTCGCCGACTCCCCGCCGGCATTGCCCACAAATTGCTAATGAATTACCTATCAACACCATCCGGTATTACCGGATGGGAGTTGCTGATGAGACATCGCCTCTAGCCTCGGAGCAGGCTCTTCCTTCTCGCCAGGTAAGCCATGCCGAGGACGACTGACGCAATGCCAACCGACATCATGAGGATTGCGCCAGAAGAGCCCGAAGATGGGAGGTCGGGCAACGGAGTGTTGGCAACCCTAAGATAGAAACAATTTGCAATCGCCTCACTGCCAGGTTCATCTGGGTTGCCGCTCTCGTAAGCGAGATCGAGCTGGTTCCAATCATCATGCGAATTCATAACCGAGATAGACCCGTTGCTAACCTTCAACTTGATCTCGACCTGCTGATCTGGCGACTCACTCTGATAGCCAGACGGGAATCTAGTTTCAGTCAGAGTGTACTCACCATTCTCCAGACCGAAAAAGTAGAGAATGCCCTGGTCATTAGTCGACTGTTTACCTTCATCGAGCTTGCTTTCATCAGACGGTGTCGACGTTTTATAAGCCACGACCGAATTACCCTCAGAATCCGTCAGGGAAAAGTAAGCTCCGGAAAGCCTCTCGTCGGTCACCTTATCGACCTTCACAATTTGCAGTCCGAGTGGCTGATAGCTGTTGGTGAAGTTGACCGTGTGATAGGGAACGAGTGCGCGACTCGATGCTTGCGCGCTTCCATCGTGTACGGGGCCGTACGCATCGAAAGTAGCAATCAGCTCGTTATCGCTCCATGCGCCTTCGGAGCCATCACGGGTCGCCTGATACACCGCCAGGTGAAGAATATCGGCTCCGTCTTCCTGAACAATCGTCGGAACAAGCTGGATGCGATACTGCGTGGTGTCAAAAACGTACTCAGACTCGCTCTTATGCGTACCGTCATAGTCATCGCTCAAGCCCACTTCGGAGATGACATACTCATACGTCTTGCCCGCATCGTCCTTCGTGAAGGTCAGGCGGTCCTGCGTAACCGGATCGCCTCCAAAGTTGAAGAGGGAATCGCTCTCCTCGCCGGCTTCTGCGGTGGTGTTGCCATTGTTGAACGTAATCTCCGTGCCCTGCCATCCGGCTTTGCTAGCTGCCTCCTCGGCACTCACCGCGGTATCTCCCTCGCCGGTCGCCTGAGCCTCGATCTTGAACTCGAACATGTTCTCATCAAGGTCAAGCCCGTTGAGGGTCTTGGTGATACCGATCCCCATGGGGGCGGTCACGGGCACGACTTGGTACGCGTTGATCACGTGAGCGATATAGGAGATCTGATCACCGTCGCTATGCTCGATCGTCACGGTCACAGGCTCAGTTGACGGCTCCGTCTTATCTGTGCCCACCTGGACGGCATACTTCGGATCCTTGAACTCATCGCTCGTAAACGGAGTGCCATCTGCGTTGACCTCTTCGACCTTGAAGGTGGCACCCAAGGCAACGTCAAGGATGACGATCTCCTGGTTTGCTTTGAGTTCGATGATGCCGCTTTCCGGCATGGCCTGGGTCTCACCCACGCCCTCACCGATGGTGCGCACGTAATACTGTGCACCCGTCACCGCGTTACCGTCGGCATCGGTCACCTTGACGTAGAACGTATCGTCGGGCGTCGAGTTGTCTTCCATGTGCTTCTGGATAGAGAAAGAATACTTGTCCTTCGCCGTAAACCTGTTGCGCACGACCATACGCGCACTTCTATCCACGCGGACAGGCTTCGACTTACCAATCAAGCTGGGATCGGTCTGCTCATCTCCGGAATCATCAATAAGATCCGTATTCTGGAGATCGAACTCATAATCATCAGAATAGCCGTCGGCACCCGTCTCGGTCACCTTGTACCAGGTGTTGGCGCGGATTTTATGGGCCTCAGCGTCTCCCTCGTGCTGCACGGCTCCCGTCAGCTGTGCAACCTGATCATGCTTCAGCGTAAAGGTGCCGTCTTCGTTGGTTTGCCCAGTAACTTGCACGCCATTCTCGTCATAAATCGGGTTTCCGTCCAAATCGAAGAGCTTGTACTCACCGACGTACGTCGACCAGGGACCATTCTCGGAATCGGCGGTATCGACCTTCATGGTGAACTCGGCGTTTACGAAGTCGGCTGTGTTGGTGTCGGTGACCTGCTTGCCTACCTCGATCGTGCCATCGGGTACAGTCGGCATGTTGAAGCGGATACGGCAATTGGAACCGCCGTTACCGCGCTCCAAGTAGTAGAACTTGATGGTGTGCGTGCTGTAGTCGGACCCGTCCCACTCTTCACCAGCAGCTTCGAAGATATCGGCGATGCTCTTAGTCTCAATCGCCTGACCCCTGTTCGTCGCGTTGACGATCACCTCGCCGGTGGCAAAGTTGATCGAACCGTTATAGGCATCGTGGATGCCACCGAGGTCGAGCACGAGCACGTCGTCGATGAAGACCCACACGTCGTCATCGCCCGTGAAGTCGAAGACCATCTCTTCGCCGTTGACCTGACCGTCCTTGGGCATATAGAACGTCTTGGTGAAGTCCATGCCGAAGGAGTAGTTCTCTTCACCGTTGATGTTGTAACCGGTTGCCGCGGGGTCAGACTGATGCCAACGACCGTAGTCGTCGTAATATCCCCATTCATACTTAGGATTCCAAAATCCACCAGTTTGATGCTGTTCCAGAACGTTACCACTGCTGTCGTACGTGCTCGTTTCATTGGTCAAACTGTTGAACGGCAGAAACTGCGGCAGCGAAGGAGCGATGCTACCGTTGTCACCATACTCGTCGAAGCGCGGATAGTCCGAGCGCACGAACGAATTGCTGTCCTCGTCGTAATACGCGTAGTTCTCGCTGCTGTCGTAGACGTAGTAGCCCTCACTGTCCAGACGGAACAGACCGGTCACGTTGTCATAGCTTGTAACGCCGGACGTCCCGAGCTCGGACTGGAACAGATATGCCAGGCTCTCGTTACGATTGCTTGCAAGGTACGGATACCCGGTATCGCCAATCGTGCTGGCAACGATACCCTGATACACACCGCCGTTGCTACCAGTCCAAGCGTTGATATTCTCTCCAGCTTGACCACCGACACTGCCGAATTTCAGAGTATGCCCTTCGTTGATGTCAGGGTTCTCCCTGCTGTAATCGTGCAGGTTGATCGTCATGTCGCTGCCGTCGCCGACAGCACGTCCCTGGACGGAAAGCGGCACGACTTCATCCGATGTGAACTCCTCCGACGCCTCCATCACATCGCTCTCGCTCGACTTAGCTCCAGACCATACGACGGTAAAAACGGAGAGATCGCTTACCGTGAACTCAGCATCGACGGTGGCGTCGTCCTGGACGGCGACGGTGCCCTCGGTGGCGTCGGCGCCGTCGGCCACGGCCTCGACGTCAGAGACGGTACCGTCCTCGGCCTCGGCGAGGTGGTGGACGGCGAGGTCCTCGGCACCCTCGGGCACGGAGCCCTCGGGAAGCTCGAAGCGGACACTCACGGCCTCGGTCGGCTCGATCTCGTTGCCATCGGCATCTGTGAAGTAGACGTCGAAGGCGGCGAAGCCGTCGTAGGAGGCCTCGGCCTCGTCGAGCTCGTCCGTGACCACCTGAACGTCCTCGTCGGACGTGACGGGGTCAACGTGGAGCGCCGCGCCATCGGGAAGCGCGCCCTGGGGAGCGCTGACGCTCACCTTAACGCCGTCCTCGGTGGTCGCCTCATAGCTCGTCGCCGAAGTCATCGCGCTTGCCGCCATCGCGACCGTCGAGGTCACGCCCATGACCGCCAGAGTCGCAACGACCATCACGACCACCAGCGAGGCGACCCTCCTCAACGCCGTTCTTCTCGGTACCTTCATCCGCCTACCTCCATGCCTTTGGAGCGCCAATGCGTCCATGCTTCATTGCGTGTCATAAATCGAGACGCATTTTTGAATCACATGTAGGCAAGTTTAGGGTTGGTTGAGGGCTAATCTCTTTTCCTGTTTTATGATAGGGGGTACCGAAATCGCATCATATTCGCAATATTATAGGGAGGGGGTACGTATATTTCGAAACAGCATTCTCATGCTGCGGATATCGACTGGTTCTTCTCGCCGAGAACCAGCGTTCCTATGAGAGCGCTGAGCTGGAATAACGCATCCGTGCACGTTATTCGCCTCACGCCACCTCCACCATTCTGCTGAGAGGGGGTATTTCTTTCACTCACGAGATTTTTACACGCCCGCGATTGACACCACGGTCAGAGCATTATCAAATGTTATAACTACGACCTGAGGGACGTCAGTCCTCGGGCCACACTTCGTCCACCACCGTGTAGACGTTGGCAAGCTGAGCGCCGTTCTCCGCGTGGACGGGCTCGGAGAGCACGATGCCCTCTCGGCGCATGCGGGAGAGCAGCCGGTCGACGGTCTTCTCGTTTCTCCCCAGGGCAAGCGCGATCTTTGCCTTGGAGCAGGGCCTGCCCGCGTGCCGCTCGATGAACTCGATGATCTGCGCCTCCGTGGGCGTAAGTCGGACGGGCCCGTTTGCCGTCATGCGGATGCGCTTGGAGCGCCGCTCGCGCCGCGGCCGGTCGCTCATGCGCCCACCGTCGCGGGCGTCCTTCGCCGCATCGCGCTCGGCGCCCTCGACGGGCACGCCGCCCCGAGGGGCAGCCCCGCCCCACTGAACCTTGCTTGCGCCGATGCGCGCCATGAGCCACGTCCCTCCACCCAAGTTCTATCACTTGGCGACGGGCCGACGACGAGGCCGGGCGACCGCCGCCCCCCTACGTTACGGAGGGAACGCGGCAGCAAGATTGCGCAACATTGCATCGGGGCAGCTCACGTGCGGGCAGCACACGCGGAGCCCACGGATTTGGTGCCTGGGGGCATCGCGCTGCAGAGGGAACGCCCCGTCCGACCAACGCGTTCTTCTCGCCCTGCGCCCGCTCGTCAGTCGAGCGGCTGCGGCTCTTCAACCACCTCGTAGACGTTGGCGAGCTGCGCGCCGTTCTCCGCGTGGACGGGCGTGGATATGACGATGCCCTCCCGGCGCATGCGGGAGAGCAGACGATCGACGGTCTTCTCGTTGCGGCCCAGCACGGCCGCTATCTGCGCCTTGGAGCAGGGCTTTCCCTCGTGCCGCTCGATGAACTCGATGATCCTTGCCTCAGTGGGGGTAAGGCGGACGGGCCCCGCGGCGGTCATGCGGATGCGCTTGGCACCGCGCGCGCCCCGCGG
The DNA here is from genome assembly GCF_052599055.1 of Thermophilibacter sp. ZX-H3. NCBI lineage: Bacteria > Bacillati > Actinomycetota > Coriobacteriia > Coriobacteriales > Atopobiaceae > Thermophilibacter > Thermophilibacter sp. ZX-H3. The sequence goes on from NZ_JBQXES010000006.1 coordinate 34,831, forward strand.
CCTCCGCGTGTCGGCGGCCCCGCGCGCCTGGGTGGCGTCCTCGGGTCCGGGCGTCATCTCCAGGGGTTTATCCGGTGAGGAACCCCCCCCCCACTGCACTTTTTTCGCCCCTATGCGCGCCATCCTGCGCCCTTCCCGTCACGTGCCCGACCAATCAGAGCCTAGCCCTCTGGTCGCGCAAGCCACATTGTTCCAATCATTGCGGAAAGTGTACGGGGCGAGCGGGGGCGCGTCCGCGCAAGGCGTTGCGCAATCCGCGGCGCGCCATCAAACCGTCATCATTTCGTGGGGAGGGGGTCTGACGCGTGGGTGCCGGCTATCGGGCCTTGGTGGATGCACTGGAGGCAGCCCGCCCAGGACTCGGTCTCGAACTCCCTGCAGATGCGGTCGATGTCCTCGTCCGTGAGGACTTTGCCGTTTGCCAGCTTGTATTCGGCCATGTCATCCCCCATTCGTTCTACAAGCGCCTTGTACCATTAAGCCACGTCCCTGTCCGAGCGCCTCTTGTGGACACTCTCATCGTCCACAAATTCGGACACACAGCGGCATCGCAGGAACAAATGGACAGCTAAAAAAACTAGGGCGCATCCGTCTATGCGGACACGCCCTTACAAAACCGAGACGGTTTTTTCATCTGTTCTCAGTCTCTGTCGCCGGGAGCCAGATGTCAACTAGCCTCAGTATGAAATCGAAAAACGACACGAGAGACCCATCCTTCGGGCAGAGCGGTTCTACCTGAGAAAACGCATCCCTCACGTCCATCATCAGTGCGGCATGTCGATGCCTTGTTGAGCTCCTTACGCAGAATCTGTACGACGCGTAGAGGGACGCGGCGATCTGGGCAACTCGCAGGTTATGCATCTTAGCCCGCCGTGCCTTTGTGTTTCTTATCCCGTGGGCTCCCATGGATGCAAGCAGAACGGCCGGCGGCGAATACCCTGCCCTCTGAGCGGATGCCTGAAAGCCGTTAATTATGCAGCTATTATGACATGCCGCATTCCGGAGGGACTTCACGCTCTTGAGGACATAATGCACTCCCAACATCTCATTGTCATTCCACCTGCGAGCGCAGAACAGCCACAGGTCGCAGAGCATGCCGAAATCAACCGCCTCAAGGAAAACCCAGAGCGGGTAGCCATTCTCATAGCGAGCGATGAGGTCGCCCGTATACTCATCATGGGATGCGCCCTTTCGAGCCCTGCGGCTTAGTCCTGAGCTTATCCTCTGCCTTTCTCGGCCTCTCAGGTCAGAGACATAGTCGTGAACTAAGTCGTAGCCATTCTCCCCTTGCCCGCTTGCCCTATCGAGCAGTTCGACTCGAGCAAAGTGCTCGACGTCAAGGGTAATCTCACGCAGTGCAGAGCGAAGAACGCGATCAGCAGACGACAGTCTGACGAGTGCTCCGAAGTCTAGCCCGATGTAGCTCCCCGCCCGCTCACCCGAAGAGCGCATGGGATATAGCTTGCGGTAACACGCCGCACGAAGGTAATTGTTCGCATGGGCAAGATAGTCTGCGGCCTCCTCATCGCTACAGAGGTTGAAGGTCACTCCTCTCGACTTGAGGTGCTCTATCTGCTGATTCACGGTAAGCAGAGGCTTTGATTGGTTTTTCTCACTGCTCGGCATGGCATCTCACCTCCCCAGGGTGCGAGCGTAGCACCCGGGGCGGCAGAGGTGTCTTCCCAGTTGCTGACGCGTTGCTGCGCCCGCAGGTCAGTGCGGGTTTGGGGAACCGCGAGCCATGGTTCTTCTCGGCGGGTGGCGGGAATGCGGGGATGGGCGGGGTACAGGGGCTCGCCGCGTCGCGGGGTGCGTCGTCTCTCCCCCGCGGAGTGCTTGTGCGGGGGATTCGCGACGGAACACGCGGGAGGAACGTCGCCTCTCCCCCGCGGAGCGGCCGGGCGGGGGATTCGCGACGGAACGCGCGGGAGGAACGTCGCCTCTCCCCCGCAGAGCTGCCGTGCGGGGGCTTGGCGACAAACCGCGGGCCGGAAACGTCGCCGGGGCCCCGCACACCCACTCCGCGGGGGCCCGGCGACGTTCTACAGGGCCAATCTGTCGCAAATCCCCCGCACGTCAGCTCCGCGGGGCCAACACGACACAGTCGGGATCACCCCGTGTTCTGCAGGCCGGCCGCCACGCCGGAGACGGTGCAGAGGATGAGGTAGGTGAGGGCGTCGCGCTCCTCGGGCGTGAGGTCGCCCGCGCGCAGGCGCCGCAGCGCGAGGGCCTGCGTCACAGAGAGCACGTTCACGAACGGCAGGCGCATGCGGATCACGGGCCCGAGCACGCGGCGGTGCTCGAGCGGCCAGGCGTCGCCCACGATGGCGAGCACCCAGCGGCGGGTGAGCGCCATCTCGTCCAGGACCTTCTCGGCGAGGTCAGAGCGGTCGCCGAGCGAGAGGTAGAGCCGTGCGATGCGCTCGTCGGTCTTGGAGAGCGACATCTCGACGTTGTCCACGAACGTGGTGAAGAGGGGCCACTCGGCGTAGGCCTCGCGCAGGCGGTCGAGGTCGCCCAGGCGCTCGCACGCGGTGCCCAGGCCGAACCACGCGGCCAGGTTGATGCGCGCCTGGCTCCACGAGAAGATCCACGGGATGGCGCGCAGGTCGTCGAGGGAGGTGGCGCCGAGGCCGCGCTTCGCGGGGCGCGACCCGATGGGCAGGAGGCCCACCTCGGTGAGCGGCGTCACCGTGGAGAACCACTCCGCGAAGCCGTCCGTGTGCAGGAGGTCGAGGTACTTCTCGCGCGAGGCGGCGTCGAGCGTGCGCGCGAGCTCCGCGTACTTCTCGGTGGCCTCGGTGTTGACCCAGTCGATGGAGGGCGCGGACTGCAGCAGCGTGGCGCCTGCGACGGACTCCACGTGGCGACGCGCGAGCGTGGGGTCGCCGTAGCGGGCGAAGATGACCTCGCCCTGCTCCGTGAGCTTGAAGCGGCAGTTCACCGAGCCCGAAGGCTGGGAGAGCACCGCGCGGTTGGCGGGCCCGCCGCCGCGCCCGACCGCGCCGCCGCGGCCGTGCATGAGGACGAGGTCGATGCTGTTCTCGTCCGCCCAGCGCGCGATGGCGGCCTGCGTGGCGTGCAGGACGAGCGTGGCGGAGGTGGGGCCGGCGTCCTTGGAGGAGTCGGAGTAGCCGAGCATGACCTCGAGGCGGCGGCCCGTCTGCTCCAGGCGGCGCTGGACCTCGGGGAGGCGAATCATCTCGTCGAGCGTGGCGACGGCGTTCTCCAGGTCCTCGGCCTGCTCGAAGAGCGGGATGACGTCGAGCACGGGGACGTCGGCCTCGTGCGCGAAGGCGAGGTGCGCCAGGCGGTAGACGTCCGCCACGTTCTGCGCGGACTTGGTGAAGGAGATGATGTAGCGGCGCGCGGCGTCCACGCCGTTCTTGCGCTGGATCTGCCCGATGGCGCGGAAGGTGTCCAGCACCTCGCGCGTCATGGGCTGGAGCTCGCCGCGCTCGCCCCAGCGTCCGTGCTCGCGGATGTCCTCGAGGGCGCGCGTGTGCACGACGGAGTGCTGGCGGAACTCCATCTCAACGAGGTGGAAGCCGAAGGTCTCGGCCTGCCAGATGAGCTTCTGCAGGGGCCCGTAGGCCGTGCGAACGGCACCCGCCTTGGCGAGCGAAAGCTGGACCACGCGCAGGTCGGCGATGTAGGCGCGCGCGTCGGGGTACATGATGTCCGCGGTGCGCCCGATGGTGGCGCGCAGGCGCTCGGCGATGACGAGCATGCACGCGCGGTGGAGCTCGCTCGCGGAGACCTCGAGCGCGCGGGCGGTGATGGCCTCGCTCATCTCCATCTGGTGGTTCCAGAGGTTGACGAGCTGGTCGGAGGGCGGCGTGGACGCGGCGTCGAGCGTGAGGTTGCGGCCCGTCGCACGCGTGGCCTCGGCGAGGGCCTCGAGCACGTGGGCGCGGAACTTCTCGGCGACCTGGCGGCTCACGCGGGCGGTGACGTTGGGGTTGCCGTCGCGGTCGGAGCCGATCCAGCTGCCGGGGTGGAAGAACGCCGGGCAGACGGGCGGCACGGTGCCGGCGCGCTCGCCGAGCTCCCAGTCGTCGAAGCGGCGATAGACCTCGGGCACCATGTCGAAGAGCGTGTTGTCGAAGATGTCGATGATGGTGTCGGCCTCCTCGACGGGCGTGGGCTTCTTGTGCGCGATCGGCGAGGTGCGGAAGAGCGCGTCGATCTCCTGCAGGAGGCAGCGCTCGTTCTCCGCGAGCGCGATCCCCGCGAGGCCCTGCCGCGCAGCGAGAAGCCCGGCGATGCGGCGGATCTTGCCCTCGACGGCCTTGCGGCGCGCCTCGGTGGGGTGCGCGGTGAAGACCGGGCGGAACTCCAGACGGTTGAGCAGGGCGATGGCCTTGCCGCGTCCGCACTCGTCCACGAGCTGGCGATAGGCGACGGTGATGTCGTTGATGGGATCCTCGTCCGCCGTGGTGGGCACGGCGCTCTCGCGGCTGCGCAGCGACTCCACGCGGTAGTTCTCCTCGCAGATGTTGGCGAGGTGGAAGTACGCCGTGAAGGCGCGCATGATGATGGTGGCGCGCTCCTCGTCCAGGCCGTCGATGATGCGCTCGAGGTCGGAGAAGGCGGCGCGCTCGCCCTCGGTCTCCTCCGCCTCGTCCGCGTTGGCGCGGATCGCGTCGGCGAGAAGGACGTCGAAGGTGGCGCGCACCTCGGGGTCGAACTCCTCGAGCACCTTGCGGACCAGGCGGAGGAACAGGGCCATGTTCTCCGCGATGCTCTCGGGGAGGTCGACGCCGGAGAGCGCCTGGCGCGCGGAGTCGGTGGCGGCGCGGACGGCGTCGGCCAGCTCCGGGGAGGCGGGCATGATAGCGGACGGGCTCTCGGGCGAGAGGTTCTTCTCGGCCAACGTGTCTCCTTTGACGGGCGGGCGGTACACGTGCGATGCGTATCCACCATAGCGTGAGTGGGGGCCCGGCGAGAAGACCGCGCAAGAAAGACCCATGGGGGAAACGCGTTGTTCACGCGGGGCGGGCGGGGGCGCGGGTGGGTGGCGGCTGGCGGTCGGCGGCTGGCGGCTGGCGCTCAGTTCCGGAACTGAGCGACAATCGGGGCCTGAGGCTCGGGCTGAGGCCTAGCCCCTCTCGCCTGACCGCGGCCTTGCCTGCTCGGGTTGTGCGCAGTTCCGGAACTGAGTACAGCCCCGTGCTCAGTTCCGGATTTGAGTACAGCCCCGTGCTCAGTTCCGGATTTGAGTGCCGTTCGGCATGCGTAATCTGGGCTTGCGACCAGACATCCATGCTCGGCCGCGACTCCAGGCGCCCGGCTGGCACGCAGTTCCGGATTTGAGCGCCGCGCTGTACGCAGTTCCGGATTTGAGCGCGGGGGCATCGGGGCCGCCCGCCAGCGCAGGGGTCAGCCAGACGGCGGCGCGGCGCGCTTTACATTCCCGTCACGGCAGGACGCTACAATCGTAGGGCGAGAAGAGCCCTGAAAGGAAACAAGTCGTCCATGCCACGCAACCCGTTCAAGCGCCACGAGGTCACGCCCGTGCGACCCGCAAACCAGACGCCCAAGACGCCGCGCTATGGCGTGGTGGTGAAGGGCCGCAAGCGGAAGCGCCCGCCCAAGGCGGCGGCCGACAGGCAGCCCGGGTTTCTCGCCCGCGTGGCCAACGACTGGTGGAACCGCCTCATCGGAGCCGTCTTCGGCGGCACCTTCTCGAGCGAGACCGAGCAGTACCTCGCCCACCAGACCAAGCGCGACTACGTGTGCAACACCCTGGGGCAGGCCGCCTGGGGCATGCTGTTCCCGCTGCTCACAATGATCGCCACGTGGTTCGTGGGCGCCGAGCAGGCAGGCCTCTTCTCGATGGCCTTCACCGTGGGAACGCTGCTGCTGTTCCTCGCCAACTACGGGGTGCGCACCTATCAGGTCTCCGACCTCGACGAGATGCAGACGTTTCTGGACTACCAGGTCAACCGCATCATCACGTGCGCGCTCATGCTGCTTGTGGGATGGCTGTGGTGCCAGTTCCGCGGATATGACGGCTACATGTTCTCCATCTGCATGGGCGTGCTCGTCTTCCGCGCGGTCGACGGCCTGGCCGACGTCTACGAGGGGCGCCTGCAGCAGGCGGACAAGCTCTACCTGGCGGGGCTCTCCCAGGCGGCGCGCTGCGTGCTGGGGATCGTGGTCTTCTTCGTGGTCCTGCTCGTGACGCGCAACCTTGCGTGGGCGAGCTGGGGGCTCGCCGTGGGCGGCGTGGCGTCGCTGCTGCTGCTCTCCCTGCCGCTTGCCTTCTTCGAGACGGAGCGGTCGCTCCCGGCGAGCTTTCGCGGCGTGAGGGAGCTCTTCGTCCAGTGCTTCCCGCTGTTCCTCGCGCTCTTCCTCTACAACCTCATCGACTCCGTGCCCAAGTTCACGATGGAGGGCGCGCTCAGCTACGACAACCAGCTCTACTACAACGCCATGTACTTCCCCGCCCACTCCATCCTCATGGCGGCGGGCTTCATCTACAAGCCGCAGCTCGTCCGCCTGGCCCGCATCTGGGACGACCCCGAGAAGCACCGGCGCTTCGACCTGCTGGTCCTGGCCATGATGGGCGTGATCGCGCTCATCTCCGGCGGCATGGCGCTCGTGATGGGCACGGTGGGCATCCCGGTGATGAGCTTCATGTACGGGATCGACTTCGAGCAGTTCCGCAGCCTCTGCCTCGTGATGGTGGCGACGGGCGGCGTCTGCGCGTGCATCGACTTCCTCTATCAGATCATCACGGTGCTCCGGGCGCAGGAGCAGGTCTCGAGGCTCTACCTCATCGCCATCGCCTTTGCCGTGCCGGTCTCGATGCTGCTGGTCAACTTCGCCGGGCTCGCGGGCGCCGTGGTCTCGAGCCTCGTCTCCATGGCCATCCTGCTGGTGCTGCTCGTGACGGAGTACTTCACCATCCGCAAGCGCATGGCGGGAGGGCGCTAGGCGCCCTATCTCGGGCGGCCGCCGCGCCGCGGCCCCTGGCGAGGCCGGTCTTTGCGGACGGAGTACCCGAAGGACCCGATGCGCCTTCCCAGCTCGAAGTACTCGCCGTGGCTGTACGCGGTGAGGCCTGCACGGCCCAGGTCGAGCCTGCCGCGCGCGTCGAGGAGGCCCTCCTCCACCTGGACGGCGGTCACGTCCGCGAGGAAGAGGTGGTGGCTTCCCAGCTCGAGCACGTCACGGACGCGGCACTCGATGCTCACCGGCGACTCCTCGATTGCGGGCGCAAGCTCGAGCGTCGCTGCCGGGGCGGGGGTGAGGCCGCACTCCGCCCACTTGTCGAAGTCGAGGCCGGAGCGGACGCCGCACCAGTCGCACGCACGCTGGAGCCGCGTGGTCACGAGGTTGACGACGAACTCGCCGGACTCGCGCACGATGTGGTAGCTGTGGCGCTCGGGCCTGAGGGAGATGGAGAGCATGGGCGGGTTGGTGCAGACGGTCCCCGCCCAGGCGACGGTCACGATGTCCCTCTCGCCCGCCTCGTTTGCGCAGCTCACCATCACTGCCGGAAGCGGGTAGAGCATGTTGCCGCCCTTCCAGGCCTGCTTCGCCATGACTCCCCTTTCGTTGGCCGGGCCATAGAGTCCCCGACTGTGCACATGCCGCGTTTTCAACCCAATTCTGGCATCAAAACGCGGCATGTGTACAGTCGGAACGAGCAGCCTCGCCCCATCGGGGGCGCGGGGTAGAGCGTCCGCGTCGCACAACCCGACAAAACGGGCGATTTTTCCTCAGATTTGTCGGGTTGTGCGACGCGACCCCGGGGCCTCAGGAGCAGAGCGCGCCGCCGAGGCGCGTGCCCGCCCAGACCGCAACGAGGCACGTGGCCACGTTCGCCGCGACGTTCACCGCCGCAGCCAGACCGTTGCCCGCCTCGAGCAGCTGAAACGTCTCGTTGGAGAACGTCGAGAACGTGGAGAGCCCGCCGCAGAGCCCCACGGTGAGAAGCAGGCGCGCGGGCTCGGGCAGCGGAGAGGCCGCGTTCGCGCCGCTCACAACGCCGATGATGAGCCCGGCGAGGACGTTGGCGACGAAGGTCCCCGCCGGCAGGCCCGGCAGGAGTGACGAGAGCGCCAGCCCCAGGCCCCAGCGTCCCACACTTCCCACGGCGCCGCCCAGCGCTACGGCCACAAGCTCGATCATGCGAATCCCCTCTCCCGCCGCCCGCGGGCCCTCGAAGCGTCTAGTCGAGCTCCTTGGCGCCGGTCCAGAGCTGCCAGTACTCCCCGCGAAGCGCGAGGAGCTCCTCGTGTGTGCCGCGCTCCACGATGCGCCCGTGCTCGAGCACCATGATCGCGTCCGCGTTGCGGACCGTGGAGAGCCGGTGCGCGATCACGAAGACCGTGCGCCCCGCCATGAGCGCGTCCATCCCACGCTGGATGAGCGCCTCGGTGCGCGTGTCGATGCTCGAGGTGGCCTCGTCGAGGATGAGCACCGGCGGGTTGGCCACGGCCGCTCGGGCGATGGCCAGGAGCTGCCGCTGCCCCTGCGAGAGGTTGGCGCCGTCGGCCACCACGGGCGTGTCGTAGCCGCGCGGCAGGCGCGAGATGAAGCCGTCGGCGTTTGCCACGCGCGCGGCGGCGCGGACCTCCTCGTCCGTGGCGTCGAGCTTGCCGAAGCGGATGTTCTCGGCGATGGTCCCCGAGAAGAGGTGCGTGTCCTGCAGCACGATGCCGAGCGAGCGGCGCAGGCTCGCCTTCTCGATGTCGCGCACGTCGATGCCATCGTAGGTGATCACGCCGGAGCGCGTCTCGTAGAAGCGGTTGATGAGGTTGGTGATGGTGGTCTTGCCCGCGCCCGTGGAGCCCACGAAGGCGATCTTCTGGCCCGGCTTGGCGTAGAGGGTGAGGTCCTTGAGGACCGTCTGCCCCTCCTCGTAGCCAAAGTCCACGTTGTAGAAGCGGACGTCTCCCTGCAGCGGCACGTGCTCGCCGTCGATGAGCCACGCCCAGCCCGCGGCGCCCGCCGCCACGCGCGCGGCCTCCACGTCGTCGGCGTGCTCGAGGCGCACCACGCCCTCGTCCACCTCGGGCTCAAGGCGCATCACGGAGAAGATGCGCTCGGCGCCCGCCAGCGCCGTGAGCAGGAAGTTGCCCTGCTGCGTGAACTGGTTGAGCGGCGCCGTGGCCTGACGGACAAACACGAGGTAGCTCGCGAGCGACCCCACGTCCATCTGCCCACCCAGCGCCAGGACCGCGCCCAGGATGGTGACGATGGCATAGTTGATGTAGCCCACGCACACGGTCACGGGCACCATCGTGGAGGCGTACGCCTGCGCCGACGTGCCCGCCTCGCGCAGGCGCTCGTTGAGCTCGCGGAAGCCGGCGAGGTTTGCGGCCTCGTGGTTGAAGACCTTCACGACCTTCTGGCCGGAGATCATCTCCTCCACGTAGCCGTCGAGCGCGCCCAGCTCGTGCTGCTGGCGCGAGAAGAACCGCCGGCTCCGTCCGCCCGAGAAGCGCACGTAGAGCGCGATGCCCGCGTCACACGCCAGGGTGACGAGCGTGAGGCGCCAGTCGAGCACCAGAAGCAGCGTGAGCGTGCCCACGATCTGCACGCCCGCCTGGACGAGGCTCGCGAAGCTGTTGTTGAGCGCCTCGGAGACCGTGTCGACGTCGTTGGTGAAGTAGCTCATCACGTCGCCGTGCCGGCTGCGGTCAAAGAAGGAGAGCGGGAGGCGCTCGATGTGGTCGAAGAGGTCGCGCCGGATGTCAAAGACCACGCGCTGCGCCGCGCGAACCATCGTCTGCGTGTAGCCGGCAGCAGACGCCACGCCCAGGAGGTAGATCACCGCGGTCAGCGCGACGCCGGACGCGAAGGACGCGAAGTCGCCCTCCCCCACCGCGTTGACCACGGGCTTGATCATGTACGTTCCGAAGAGGTTGGCGAGCGCGCTCACGGTGACGAGCACCGCCACGAGCAGGAGCATCCAGCGCGCGTGGCTCATGTAGGAGAGGAGCGTCCGCAGCGTGGCGAGCGGGTTTGCGGGGCGCGCGGGCGCCGCGGTCTGACGGGACGGCATCTACGCCACCTCCCCGCTGATTCCAGAGCCTATCTGGGACTCGTAGATCTCCTGGTAGATTGGGTCGCTGGCGAGAAGCTCCTCGTGCGTCCCGCAGGCGTGGACGCGCCCGTCGTCGAGCACCACGATCTTGTCGGCGTCCATCACGGAGGCCACGCGCTGGGCGATCACGATCTTGGTGACGTCGGCGAGCGACGCCAGGTTCTCGCGGATCGTGGCGTCGGTCGCCATGTCCACGGCGCTCGTGGAATCGTCAAAGATGAGGACGCGCGGACGCTTGAGCAGGGCTCGGGCGATGCAGAGGCGCTGGCGCTGCCCGCCCGAGACGCCCGCGCCGCCCTGGCCGAGGTCGCCGTCGAGCCCGCCGATGCGGTCCAGGAACTCGTCCGCGCAGGCGAGGCGGCACGCCTCGAGCATGTCCTCGTCCGAGGCGCCCGCGTCTCCCCAGGCCAGGTTCTCGCGAACGGTGCCCGAGAAGAGCACGTTCTTCTGCAGCACCACGCCCACCGCGTCGCGCAGGCGCGCGAGGTCGTAGTCGCGCACGTCGCGCCCGCCCACGCGCACGGAGCCCGAGGTCACGTCGTAGAGACGGGCGATGAGCTGCACGAGCGTGGTCTTGCCCGAGCCCGTGCCGCCCAGGATGCCTATGGTGGAGCCCGCCGGGAAGTCCAGGCAGACGTCCTCGAGGACGTTCTTCTCGGCTGTGCTCGCGTACTTGAAGCTCACGTGGTCAAAGCAGACCGATCCGTCGCGCACGTCGCGCACCGCGTGGTGCGGGGAGGCGATGGTGGGCTTCTCGTCCAGCACCTCCCCCACGCGCTCCACGCTGGTGACGGCGCGCGCGAGCAGCAGGAAGACGTTTGAGATCATCATGAGCGAGTTCACGATCTGCAGCACGTAGCTCATGAAGCCCGTGAAGGTGCCCACCGTGAGCGTGCCCGCGAGGATCATCTGGCCGCCGAGCCACATGATGCCCACGCAGGTCGTGTACATGGTCGCCTGGAAGATCGGGAGGTTGAGCACGGCCGTGCGGAAGGTGCGCGTGGCGGTGGAGGCGAGCTCCCCGTTCACGTCCGAGAAGCGCTCGGCGACATGCCCCTCTCGCACGTAGGCCTTGATCACGCGGATGGCCGCGAGGTCCTCCTGCAGGGCGTCGTTGAGCCTGTCCATCACGCCCTGGAGCACGCGGTAGAGCGGTCCCACGCGACGCACCACGAGAAAGACCGCCACCGCGAGCACCGGCATCACCACGAAGAACACCACCGCGAGCTCCGCCGACATGAGCCAGGCGCACAGCAGGCCCATCACCATGATCACGGGGCCGCGCACGAGCGGGCGCGTGCCGGAGACCAGGGCGTTCTGGACCACCGTGACGTCGGTGGTGAGGCGCGTCACGAGAGACGAGCTCTCGAAGTCGTCGAGGTTGGCGAAGGAGAACTCCTGCAGGTGCGCGTACTCGGCCTCGCGCAGGCGCGCGCCGAGCCCCATGGCGGCGCGGGCCGAGAAGCGCGCGTAGAGAAAGCCCAGCCCGAGCGAGAGGAGCGCGCAGACGAGCATGCCGGCGCCGCCCCTGAGGACGGTGGGCAGGCTGCCGGCCATGATGCCCTCGTCCAGGACGTAGGCCATGAGCACGGGGATGAAGATCTCGAGCGAGGTCTCCACGGCCACGCAGAGCACGGCCATGAGGAAGTCGCGACGATACGGCCCCAGGTAGCGGGCGATGAGGCGGACGCCGTCCATCAGGCCTCGCCCCCCTTCGCGCCGCCGGCGGGGTCGCGCGCGGGGTCGGCGTCGTCGATGGCGCGCCAGAGGTTGGCGCGGGCGCGGGCGAGAAGGTCGGCGAAGGCGGCACGCTCCTCGGGTGAGAAGCCCGCGAGCATGACCTCCTGCTCATCGGCGCAGATGGCGTCCCAGGAGTCCGCGGCGGCACGGCCCCGCTCCGTGAGCTCGAGGGCCTTCGTGCGGCGGTCCCGTCCAGGGGCAGAGGTCACGAAGCCCGCGCGCTCGAGGGAGTCGAACATGCGCGAGACGGCGCCGGGGTCGCACTCGAAGAAGTCCGCGACCTCGCGCTGGCTTGACGGGCCGTGAACGGCCAGGTAGACGAGCATCTTCGGCTGGCCGGGGCCGAGCCCGAGCTCGTCGACGCGCGGCCTCAGGTAGGTGCGCTGCGCGTGGAAGGCGCGCATGAGGCGCATGTGGAAGTCCTCGAGCGAGGACCCCCGCTCCGGAATGGGCATGGTGACTCCTTGACACGTCAATGGTTGACCATGCAAGAATACGACAGGGCGCCGCCGTGTCAAGGGCCGACGGCAGAGCGCCCGCCCCGCGACGCGGAGACGGGCGCTCGTGTCACCTATGTGGGTGGGTTGGGGACTGCCCCCAGCTCACGGCTAGCGGCGCTCGGAGTCGTTGGACTCGTCGAAGTCCTCGTCCTCGTCCACCATGTTCCTGATGGCCTCCTTCTGCTCCGCGTTGAACTTGTCGGCGGCCATCTTCTCGGCGAAGGTCGCCTTCTTGAAGACCGTCGGCTGGTTGACCACGACCTGCGGGAACGGGATCGAGATGTCGTAGCGGTCGAAGAGGAGCTTCATCTCGCGGTTCAGGTCGTTGGTGAGGGGCGCGCGGTCCTTCTCGGCGCACTCCGCCACGATCTTGATGTTGACCGAGTTGTCCGCGAGCATCGTGACGCCCTTGTAGAACGGGCCGTCGATGATGGCCGGCAGGCGCTTCTTGATGTTGGGCAGCTCCTTGGCGAGGATGCTCTCAACGCGCTCGAGGCTCTCGCCGTACTCGATGCCCACCTCGACGGCGGCGTAGGAGTGCTCCTTGGTCATGTTGACCACGTTGGAGATGTTGGAGTTGCGCAGCACGAGGATGTTGCCGGAGCCGTCGTTGATCTTGGTCGTGCGCACGCCGATCTCCATGACGGTGCCGCGCTGGCCGCTCACCTGGATGATGTCGCCGACGCGGAACTCGCCCTCGAAGATGATGAAGAGGCCCGATATGATGTCGGTCACGATGTCCTTGGCGCCGAGGGAGACCGCGAAGGTGAGCAGGCCGGCCGAGGCGAGCAGCGTCGCCGTGTCCACACCGAGAAGCGCGAGGCACCAGTACAGCGCGATGATCACGGAGGCGTACTTCACCACGCTCGCGATGAGGCGGCACATGGTCACGCCGCGCGCCTCGACGACGCGGGCGATGAGCATGAGGATCTGCTGCAGGACCTCGGCGATGGTCGCGATCACGCAGGCGAACATGATCGACGCGGTGATGGCGAAGATGTTGAGGCCGTGCTGCCAGCTCCCGCCGAGGATGTACGAGAAGATCGAGCTCTTCTCGAAGATCGCGTCCTTGAAGATGACCGCGACGCACACGATGATGACGGCCACGCCCATGAACCAGCGCAGGACGGTGCCGAGCTTCTGCTCGGGCGACATCTCGTACCAGTTGAAGGAGCGGTGGAACCAGCGGCTCGCGGCGCTCACGGTGCGCATGGTGCGGCCGCCCACGGTGACGTTCACCATCTTGGGGCGCGAGTCGTCGCCCTCGTCCTTCTCGGCAGCCTCGGCCTGGGAGCCCGGCTTGGGCCGGGGCTCGAGGACCATGATGCAGAAGACGACCACGAGGCAGGCGATGGCCACGCCGCCGGTGGCGATGGTCAGCGGGCCGCGCTCCTCCATGAGCGCGCCGTCGGGCCCGACGGCGAAGACGTAGTAGTCGCTCGTCTCGGCGGACGCGGCGTAGAGCTGCTCGCCGTTGATGGAGATGTAGTCGCTGTAGCCGTCCTTGAGCTGGTCGTCGGTCATGCCGCAGTCGGTGGCAAGCTTGCCGACCATGTTGTCGGCGGGATAGTAGGCGAAGGTGCCGTCGGACTTGTTGACGGCGAAGGCGAAGCCGTCCGCGCCCACGTGGACGCCGTCGAGCACGTTCTCAATCTGGACGCTCTCGAGGAGGGTCTCGAGGCGCGTCGGGCGGATGCCGAGCTGGACGAAGCCGTTCACGGTGCCCGACTCGTCGTGCGTGGTCACGCCGATGTACTGCCTGAGCTCGCCGGAGACCTCGTCGGGGCCGGCCTCCTGCACGACGGAGTCAACGCCCTGGAGGAGCTTGCGGAAGTCGTATGACTGGTCCTCGGGGTCCTCGGAGAGCACGAAGTTGGTGAAGTTGGAGTTGGTGGCCGTCATCGTGCCGTTGATGTCAAAGGTGAAGAGGTACTGGATCTGCAGGACGTCGGCGAGCTCCTGGAGCTTCTCGCGCGTGGCGAGGGCGGGGTTGTGGTCGAGCGCGTAGGCCGCGACGTTGGCCTTGGAGAGGTAGCGCTCGTTGTACTGGGACTCGAGCTCGGCCGCGCGGTCCTGGCTGCGGTCGATGGTGGAGGCAACCTGGTCCACGCGCTCGGAGAGCGTGAGCGACTGCGAGGAGAGCGCGAAGAGCGTCTGCATGTAGAAGGAGATGACCACGATGCAGATGAAGCCCACGACGGACAGCACCGCCGCGCGGCTCGCGATGCGGCGGTTGACGCGGACGCCGCCGAGCGCGCGGATCTCCTCCACGCCCTCGTGGCCGTTGCGCTCGTCCTCGCGCAGCACGAAGATGCCGTAGAGGGCCACCGACGCGGCCACGACGGCGAACGCGAAGAGGATGACGCCCACGGTGACGTCACCCGAGGCGTTCATGTCGGCCGCGGGGACGGCCTCGATGTAATACGTGTCGTCGACGAGGCACACGCGCCCGTAGATGCTCTTGCCGTCGAGCCTCATCCAGCCGGTGAAGCCGTCCTCGAGGTCCTCGACGTCGATGCCCTCGTCGATGGCGTCCGCGCCGATGAGGCGCTCGTCGGGGTGGTACTCGATCACGTAGGTCTGCGCGGAGAGGGCGAAGACGTAGCCGTCCTGCCCGATCTGGATGCCCTTGAGCACGCTCGCGGTCGAGCCGGTGGAGTCGACGAGCTCGTGCAGCTCCGCGGGGCTCTGCTCGATGACCACCATGGTGCCCTCGTCGATCCGCGCGGCGTAGTAGCGCACGTTCCAGTCCTGCTCGGGCAGGTCGATCTCCACGGCGCGCGACGGCTCGCCCGTGGCGAGCGACTCGCGCAGGTAGTTGAAGCGCGCGGCGGCAAAGTCCGCGCGGGTGTCGGCCGCCTTGGCGACCACGGTTCCGTCGGCGCTCACCAGCAGCACGTTGTCGACCCCGAGGAGCTCCTGGTACTCGCGCATCTTGGCGTCCGTGGCCTCGAAGCCCGTGTCGTTGGCGACGAGGAACGAGACGCTCTGGGCCTTGGACTGGTAGATGGCGTCGAAGGTCTCCTTGTTCTGAGCGTTCTCCTCGTCCGCCTCGGCGAGCAGGGAGGTGAGCTGCCTGGCCTCCTCCTCCATCTCGACGTCATAGTTGGCGCGCGTGAGCTCGCTCTGCATGTTGGAGAGGAGCACCCCCATGACGGCGATGCTCGCGAGCGCGGCGATGACGATGGCCGCGATCTTGATCTTGAGGTTACGTGACATCCGCATCGCTATCCCCCTAGTCCCACTTGTCCACGAGCGCGGCGATGGTGCCGTCGTCGAGCATCTCCTGCACCGCCTCGGACACGGGCTGGGAGAGCTCGGAGCCCTTCTGCGTGGCCACGCCGAACGACTGCTCGGCCACCACGAAGTCGGGGAGCACGGTGCGCTTGTCGTCCATGTAGGTATGCGCGATGGCGCCGTCGAGCACCATGGCGTCGACCTCGCCGGACTCGAGCGCGTCGGAGAGCTCCTGGTAGCTGGGGTACTGCACGAGGTTCCAGGTGTCGAAGGTGACGTCGGAGTTGTCCTCGTTGGCGGTCACGACCTCGCCGTTCGTGAAGCCTATCTCATAGAGCTTGATGGAGAGCAAAGGCGCGGCGTTGGCGCCGGACATGGTGCCGAACGTGCATCCGCGCAGGTCGTCGATGCCCTCGAAGAGGGAGGAGTTCTGGACCACCGCGATGACCCGGTCGTCATAGTACGCGGGAGAGAAGTCGAAGTTCTCCAGGCGGGAGTCGGCGATGGAGTAGCAGCCCGCGATGAGGTCGATCTCTCCGTTGAGGAGCATCTCCTTGCGGTTCTCCGGGAGCACGGTGACGAACTCGACCTCGCCGTAGCCGAGGCGGTCGGCGAGCTGGTTGACGAGGTCGATCTCCATGCCGTAGTAGTTGCCGGTGCCCTCGTTGAGGTAGCCGAACCCCACCACGTCCGCGCGCACGCCGGCGCGCAGGGTCCCCTTCAACCCGCCGATCGCGACGGGCGCGCCGTCACACCCGCTCGCAAGCATTCCCACCGGCAGCGCCGCAAGCATCAGCGCGCCGAAGGACCGTCTCGTCAAATTCAACGTCCTTCCCCCTTGAACTTCTCGTTAACCAGCTGATTCACACGATTTGTCATTATCTCGTACAAAATTGCAGGTAATCGTATTCTTTTTCAGTTTCAACCTAGCTTTGAGCTAACTCTTGACCTGCAGTTCATTTGTTCAACTTCCCATTGAAATTGAGCGCGCCCTGTTGTGGGAGCCCATCCGCTTCGGCACAATGGCGAGCGTTTTGTCGCCCGGCGGACCTCAGCCGTCGGGCACGTTTCATGAAGGAGGATGTTTTGGATTCCACCAAGAAGTACCTCGCCGAGGCCCTCGGCACGTTCGTGCTCACGCTCTTCGGCTGCGGCAGCGCCTGCATAGCCGGCACCACGCTCGGCACCGTGGGCATCGCCCTGGCCTTTGGCCTGTCCATCGTCGCCATGGCCTTCGTCATCGGCAACGTCTCGGGCTGCCACATCAACCCGGCCGTGACCTTCGGCTGCTACGTCGACGGCCGCATCTCCCTCAAGGACCTCTACTGCTACTGGATCGCCCAGTTCGTCGGCGCCATCGCGGCCGCCTTCGTGCTGCTGTTCATCGTGACCCAGTGCGGCTCCCTCGGCGGCGTGGCCGAGACCGGCCTCGGCTGCAACGGCTTCGGCGACGCCTCCACGACCGGCCTCTCCATGATCGGCGCCTTCGTCGTCGAGGTCATCCTCACCTGCGTCTTCGTGCTCACCATCCTCGGCGTGACCGCCGACGTCAAGACCAGCCACTTCGGCGGCCTCGTGATCGGCCTCTGCCTCACCTTCGTGCACATCATGGGCATCCCCCTGACGGGCACCTCCGTGAACCCCGCCCGCAGCTTCGGCCCCGCGCTCGCCATGGCCGTGACCGGCAACACCGTCGCCATCGAGCAGGTCTGGGTCTTCATCTTCGCGCCGCTCGCCGGCGCCGCCCTCGCCGCGGTCATCTTCAAGGGCTTCAAGAGCTTCTACGGCTCCGAGAAGTAGTCCTTCTCGGCACATGCCCCCACCTTGCGGCGCCCGCCACTCCCGGCGGGCGCCGTTTTTTCGCGCGCGGGCCCTCCGGCCGACGCCCTTCTCGCCCATTGCTCGCGCGCGGGCCCTCCGGCCGACGCCCTTCTCGCCCATTGCTCGCGCGCGGGCCCTCCGGCCGACGCCCTTCTCGCCCATTGCTCGCGCGCGGGCCCTCCGGCCGACGCCCTTCTCGCCCATTGCGCTTGCGCCGAGACAGAGGAACGGGACAAAACGGGGTCGTTTGAAAGCACGTTTTGTCCCGTTCCTCTGTCTCGGTGAGAACGCAGACTAAAAGATGCTGGCGAGAAGGACGGTCTACCCGAGGTTAGAGACCACGGCCCATACCATCGCGACCAGCAGCACCGCGATGAGGATGCCAGCGTAGAGCTTGGCGGTGCCCTTCTGGAGCTTCTCGACCTGCTCGCGCTTGTCGCTCATGCCGTTCCCTTCGCCAGCTGGCGCCGGACGGTCCCTGAGACCTGTCCCGTTTTCTCTGAGAGAAAAACCCGTCCCCTTTTACAGGAGGCGGAGGCCGACCTCCTTGAGCTGCTTGCCGGAGACCTCGCTGGGGGCCTCGGACATGAGGTCGCTGCCGGAGGACGTCTTGGGGAACGCCATGACGTCACGGATGGAGTCCTCACCGGCCAGCAACATGCACACGCGGTCGAGGCCGAGGGCGAAGCCGCCCATCGGGGGCGCGCCGTACTCGAGGGCGTCCATCAGGAAGCCGAACTGCTCGCGGGCGCGCTCCACCGTGAAGCCCATGAGCTCGAGCATGTCGAGCTGCATCTGGGAGTTGTGGATACGCATGCCGCCGCCGCCCGCCTCGCAGCCGTCCATGACGAAGTCGTACGTCGCCGAGCCAATGGCCAGCGGGTCCGCCTTGATCTTCTCGACGTCGAGCTCGGTGGGCAGGGTGAAGGGCTGGTGCTCGGCCTCGTAGCGCTTGGTCTCGTCGTCCCAGTGGAAGAGCGGGAAGTTGACCACCCAGAGGAAGTCGTGGCCCTCGCGCGGGACGTCGAGCGCGTTTGCCATGTGCAGGCGCATGCCGCCGAGGATCTCGTCGGCCGTCTTGCGGTCGGCCACGGCGAACATCACGAGGTCGCCCAGCTCGACGTCCATCTCGGCCTTGAGGGCCTCCATTTCCTCGTCGGAGAAGAACTTGACGATCGGGCTGTTCACGGAGCCGTCCTCGCGGAACGCGATCCACGCGAGGCCCTTGGCGCCAAACTCGGCGGCGACGTTGGCCAGCTTGTCAATCTGCGCGCGCGGCCAGGCGCCGGCCCCCTTGGCGTTGATGGCCTTGACGTACTGGCCGTCGGTCGCGGCGGCGCTCGCGAAGAGCTTGAACTTGGAGGCCTGGAAGATCCCCGTCACGTCGTGGAGCTCCATGCCAAAGCGGGTGTCCGGCTTGTCGGAGCCGTAGGTGTCCATCGCGTCCCAGTAGTCCAGGCGGCGAAGCGGCGTGGGCATCTCGACGCCCATCTTGGCAAAGGCGTCCGCCAGCACGTCCTCGAGCGCGCCCATGACGTCGTCCTGCTCGACGAAGCTCATTTCGATGTCCACCTGCGTGAACTCGGGCTGGCGGTCGGCGCGCAGGTCCTCGTCGCGGAAGCACTTGGCAACCTGGTAGTAGCGCTCGACGCCGCCGACCATGAGGAGCTGCTTCAGGAGCTGCGGGGACTGCGGCAGCGCGTAGAAGTGACCGGGCTGGGTGCGGGACGGCACGAGGAAGTCGCGCGCGCCCTCGGGCGTGGACTTGAAGAGCGCCGGGGTCTCCACCTCGAGGAACTCGCGGTCGTGCAGCGCCTGGCGCAGCGCGAAGGTGAAGTCGGAGCGCATCTTGAGGTTGGCCGTCATGCGCGGGCGGCGCAGGTCGAGGTAGCGGTAGCGCAGGCGGACGTCCTCGGAGGTGTCCACGTGGTCCTCGATCTGGAAGGGCGGCGTCTTGGAGGAGTTGAGGACCTCGATGGCGTCGATAAGGACCTCGATTTCGCCGGTGGCGAGCTTGGGGTTCTCCATGCCCTCGGGGCGCTCGCGGACGACGCCGGTGACCTTGATGGGCCACTCGGAGCGGATGGTCTCGGCCGCGTGGAAGGCCTCGCCGCCGGAGTGCTCCGGGTCAAAGGAGACCTGCGTCACGCCGTCGCGGTCGCGCAGGTCAACAAAGATGAGGCCGCCGTGGTCGCGGCGGTGCCAGACCCAGCCGGTGAGGGTCACCTGCTGGCCGATATGCTCGCGGCGCAGCTCGCCGCAGGTGTGGGTATGCATGGTGTGGGAGTCCATGATTGCCTTTCTCGTCCTGCCGCCCCGTGCCGTACGGGCGGCGCCTGCCGGATGGCCGCGGCGCACGTAAACGGCGCACGTCACAGCGGGGGTGATTGTACTACGGGCGACGTGCGCGGCGAGCGAGCGTAACCGGACGACAATAATCACGCGGACGATGCAGCTCGTCAAAGAAGCGGTGCGCACCCTTGGAGAGTGCGGAGGCAATCGCTTCGTTCGTGGCAGCCTCCAGAATTGGCAGCCCAGCTCTGCCAATGTATGCGCCAGTCGATAAGTAGACTCAGAACTTACTGCTCTTACTCAGGTGTAGCTCCTACCGTCGCGGGAAAGCAAGAGCGGGCGGCACCGCCAGCAGAACCGAGCATGTCACGAACGCCAGCCGCGCACCGCAGCCAGCAAAACCGAACCTCATGCAACCCCCCTGGGCTTGGAGACGAAAGGCTACGCCGATCGTTCCTTCAGCTTCAGCCCGTAAACCCCTGCTCAAAGGCCCCGGGGAACGAGCAGGGCCGGTCCATTTAACCGAAGCGCCGAGAAGGACCCTACGGAGTATCGACGAACACCTTCTTGCGTACCGTCTTGAGGACATTTCTTCTGAACATACCCCACGAGCCAAAGAAGCGACGATCAGTGGCGGTCTCTTCATGGGCCTGGTACTTGAGCGCCGTCAGCTCGACCGCGCAGGCGTAGTCGGCCGCCTGCGCGAGTCGGTATTCTGAAGGCGAGGCAGCTCGAAACACCACAGCCTCGCGGGCGAGCGCGTATTCGAGCGCATCGTGAATCGCCTGCGTCACCGCGTGCTGGCCACCGTCGTAGTAGACCTTCACCCGGTCAAACTGCTGCAGATAGTCGAGGTTATCAAAAAGGAAGTTGACCACATCCCGACGCATCCGCTCGGAGAGGTGCTCAGCATCCGAGAACTCACGCTTCCGGTACGAGAAGGTCTTGTAGCGGATGGGGAGGTATCGGAACAGGACGCGAAACGCCGCAAGAAGCCGCAGCCTATCTTCAACGCTCATAAAGGAGTAGTCGTCGTGCCCGTTCATCAGGGGCGAGGCGTGAAAGGGCAGATTGGGGAGGCCGCGCGCCACAAGGCTCCGCTCATACCGAGAAACGCTGTCAACCAGAGGAGCACTCTGGTCATGGAACACAAGTGTCAGAAGGTAGTAGTCTGAGTCCAGGCCGTCGGCTCCAGACTCGTCTACGAAGACGCTCAGTTCTCGCAACTCAACCCCCCCTCTCGATATAAAAAATGCCGGGGGAAACGCCCCCGGCGCTTGGAAGACCCCGAAGGGCCCACTTCTCTTATACCACACTGGGGGCGCTCCAAACGCGCTGCCACCTCAGATGGCCTACAATCCCAGAAATCCCTGCTCAAAAGCACCAGGAAACGCGAACATGCGGTCCTTGCCGCCCAGATGAACGACGATGTAGCCCTCGTCGAGACTCACCACCGTACCTTGGCCGAACGCCTTGTGGCGCACGACGTCGCCGACCTCGATGGAGTCAAGCTGCTGGCGAGAAGGACGGGCAGGTGCTGCGACGTAGCCTCCACCGCGGGCTCAGGCGTCGGCTCACGTCATTCCTCGTTGTTCCTATGCTTCCTTGTCTGAATGTCATCAACTAGTTTGACGATCGACTCTCCCTGGCCGAGCAAGTACGGCGTCCAATCCGTTTTCCTGGCAAGGTCATACTCCGCTGCCGACCTCAGCCTGAAGAGAAGTACGCGGTGCTCCTTCCAGGCGAGCAGCGGATGAAGCGTCTCTCCAGTGCTCTCTATCCTGAGTTCTGGGTTCAGAGACGGATACTCATAGCGAGCACCTTTGGTGGCAGCCCGCAGCCTGTCGAGATCGGCCTGTTCCTCAGGCTGGACATCACCCTTGATAAGGCTCCTCCAAATCCTGAAGTATGGCTGTGGCGGAAAGCCCATCCCCTCATTCATCACCGTTGCGTAGAGGCCAGTAAAAAACTTCTTTTTCCTCTGAACCTCACCTCTGTCGTTACCTCATCATCAGGCAAGCCTCCAGTAGTGGGTTCAAGCCCAAGCCGCGCGGCGACATAGTCGTCGTTTCCAAGGAAGTACTCCTCGATGAGATCCCATCGCTCCTCGGTGCTCATCGGCGTCATGAAGAAGCACGTGATAATTAAGACGCTCCCCCGTCGTACGTGCTACCCTAGCGCCGGCCAACCGAAGGAGCGCACATGCCCGCATACCAGACCGTCGTCTTCGACCTTGACGGAACCCTCCTGAACACCCTCGAGGACCTGCACCTCTCCACCAACGCGGCGCTCGCCGCGCACGACATGCCGCCGCACTCCATCGACGACGTGCGCCGCTTCGTGGGCAACGGCATTCGCCTGCTCATCCACCGGGCCGTGCCCGCCGGCACGGACGCCGCCACGGAGGGGGCCGTCTACGAGGACTTCTGCGCTCACTACGCCGCCCACTGCGAGGACCACACCGGCCCCTACCCCGGCATCCCCGAGCTCCTGGCCCACCTGCGCGCCGCAGGCGTGCGCCTGGCCGTGGTCTCCAACAAGGGCGACTTCGCCGTGCAGGAGCTGATCGCGCGGCAGTTCCCGGGCGCCTTCGACGCGGTGCTCGGGGAGAACGAGGCGGCCGGCATCCGCAAGAAGCCAGCCCCGGACATGGTGGAGGCAGCGCTCGGGCGCATGGGCGTCACGCACGAGGGCATGGCGTACGTGGGCGACTCCGAGGTCGACGTGCAGACCGCCGAGGCCGTCGGGTGCAGCTGCATTTCATGTACGTGGGGATTCCGCGGGCGAGACGAGCTCGTGGCGGCGGGGGCGACCACCTTCGTGGACACGCCTGACGAGCTGGAGCGCGTTCTTCTCGCCAGCGCTCAGTGACCGCAGAGGCTACGCTCACCTAACATTTCGGGAACAGACGCATAACAGGCGGCGAGACGGGTTATAGTTTGTCTATCGTCCATTTGGTATTCCGGAGAAAGGAACCGCCATGGGAAAGAAGGCAGCAGAGGCCCTCGACATCAACTACGACGAGCTGGCCGAGTACCTGCACTGCAACCACTCGGTCTACATGAAGACCGGCTCCGCCATCTATTACCTGACTGACTGCAACTTCGAGTCCTGGCGCGCGCAGGACACGAGCCGCCGCAACGAGAAGGACCACTTCGTCGACTGCTCCGAGCTCGTCCCCACCGTTGACGAGTTCCTCGCCCTCCCCTTCATCCACGGCAAGACCATCAAGGACGTCTTCGATCACGCGACCTTCTACGCCTCCATCTCCGGCGAGAAGGACTGACGCCTCACCAATCGTCACCCGCACCTGCGACGGGGCCGGAGCCTCAGGGTTCCGGCCCCGTTTCTGTGCCGAGGGGACGTGCCGCGGGGCCGCGTTGCGGGTTCGGGGGTTATGGCAATTTGCGGCTCCGACGCGTTGCGGAGATGGGGGTTATGGCAGTCGCGGCGGAGCGTCAACTGGGCGTTCTTCTCGCCCTGTTGCGGAATCGGGGGTTGTGGCAGGTCGAAAACTGCCACAACCCCCCATCGGGCAACGCGGGCGACGGGTTAATTGCCATAACCCCGGAAAGGCCAACGCCTGAGCGGCGGGAGCCGGGAGCCGGAGGAGCCGAAAGCCGGGACTCCGCGCGTCCGGACGCCGGGGCGAGAAGAACCTCGGGCCGCCGAGCTACTCCTCGCCGAGGGCGGCGCGACCGTAGGCGTCGGCCGCGAGCATGGCGGAGGCGACCTTCTCGGGCGTGACCTCGAAGGGCATGTTGCCGAGGGTGTCGGTGGGCGCGCAGGCGAGCTTGGCCACCTCGAGCACGCGCTCCCAGCTCGCGTCCTCGACGCCGAGCTGCGCGAACGTCACAGGCAGGCCGACCTCCACGCAGAAGTCGAGCACCTCGTAGAGCTCCTCGGCGTTCTCCAGGACGAGCTGCGTGAGCGTGCCGAAGGCGACCTTCTCGCCGTGGTAGAACGCGTGGGTCTCGGGCAGGGCGGTCATGCCGTTGTGGATGGCGTGCGCGCCGGCAAGGCCCGCGGACTCGAAGCCCAGGCCGGAGAGCAGCGTGTTGGCCTCGATGATCTTCTCGACGGACTCGGTGCAGGCGCCGGCCTCCAGCGCGAGCTTAGCCTTGAGGCCGTCGGAGATGAGCGTCTCGTAGCACAGGCGGGCGAGCGCCATGGCGGCCTCGGTCACGTGCCCGCCGGCGCAGGTGGTGGCGTCGGAGCGCTTGCAGGCGCGGGCCTCGAAGTAGGTGGCCAGCGCGTCGCCCATGCCGGAGACCGTCAGGCGCACCGGGCTCTTGGAGATGACGTCGGTGTCCATGAGGACGAGGTTGGGGTTCTGCTTGAAGAACTGGTACTCCTTGAACTGGCCGTCGTCGGTGTAGATGACGGAGAGCGCGGAGCACGGGGCGTCCGTGGCGGCGATGGTGGGCACGATCACCACGGGCACGTCGACGGCGGCGGCCACGGCCTTGGCGGTGTCGAAGATCTTGCCGCCGCCCACGCCCACGACGAAGTCGGCGCCGGACGCGCGGAAGACCTCCACGAGGCGGTCGATCTCCGCCTGGGAGCACTCGCCGTTGAAGTTGTCGTAGGTGCGCGCCACGCCCGCGGCCTCGAGGCTCGCGGTGATGACGTCACCGGAGCGGCGGAGTCCCCCCTCGGAGATGACCACGAGCGCGTGGTCGCCGTAGGCCCTGACGTACTCGCCGAGGCGGGTGAGCTCGCCGGGGCCCTGGACGTACTTGCTGGGGCTGATGAAGATGCGTGCCATGTGCAAGATCCTCTCTCTTCGTGAAAGGGGCCCCGCACGAATGCGGGGCCCCGTGACCGCGTGATTGTACCGCTACTTCTTCGCCACGAGGAGCGGGTCTCCGATCTTGACGAGCGGGCGGTCGCCGATGAGCGTGCCCGAGGCGCCGACGTGGCGAATCTTGGCAAAGGCGTCCGGGTTGGAGATGACGCAGGCGATGACCTCGTCGTAGCCGGCGAGCTTGATGGCGTCGACGTCGAAGAGCATGATCGGCTGGCCGGCGTGGACCTCGTCGTTGGCCTCGACCAGGCGCTTGAAGCCCTTGCCCTTCATGTTGACCGTGCCGATGCCGATGTGGATGAGGACCTCGATGCCCTCGTGCGTGGCGATGCCGATGGAGTGGTTGGTCACCGTGGTGGCCCCGATGCGGCCGTTGACCGGCGAGTAGAGCACGCCGTTGCCGGTGGGGAGGATCCCGTAGCCGTTGCCGATGAGACCGGCGGAGATGATCTCGTCGTTGACCTCCTCGAGCGGGATGAGCACGCCCGAGACGGGGGCGTACACGGTGTCCGGGCGGGTGGCGAACGACGCCTCGGGGGGCGTGAACGTGCCGTCGTCAGAGACGAACTTGCTCTTGATCTTATCGAACAGTCCCATGGGTACCTCCTGTCTCTTCCCTTCCATTGCTTCATGGTACCGATGTTGCATGCGTGTTTCAGGTTCATTCGGCCAGCGGCGCAAAAGGGGGCGAGACAAAGGGGACGGGTACGGCGAGACAAGGGGGGACGGTGAGACAAGGGGGACGGGTTCATTTGTCTCATGAACTCGATGAGACAAATGAACCCGTCCCCTTTGTCTCGCCGTACCCGGCCCCCCTGTCTCGCCTTGCGCTACCGCACGATGAGGCTGCGCGAGGTGAGGTAGGTCACGAGGAAGTAGCCGCCGTAGAGCGCCACCACGAAGGCCACCGTGCCCACGAGCGCCGTGCCGATCTGAAAGCCCGTGAGCAGCGCCACGATGTCGTTCACCACGCTGAGCGCCACGGCCGCGTGCGCCACGGCCACGACCAGCGGGAAGAGGAAGTACACCCCCACCTGGGCGAGAAGCGCGCGGTTGATCATGCGCCGCTCGGCGCCGAGCTCGGCGAGGACGCGGTAGCGGCCCACGTTGTCCGCCGCCTCGGAGAGCTGCTGCAGGGCGAGCACCGTGGCACAGCTCACGAGCAGGACCACGCCGATGTAGATGGCCAGGTAGGTGACCACGACGGTGGTGCCGGAGGCCTGGTCGAGCAGGCCTTGGGCGGTCGTGCGCATCCAGACCGGCCAGGCGTCGAGCGTGGAGCCCTGGCCCATGATGTCGCCGTAGGCCTCGTCAATCGCGGTGACGGCAGCGGGCTCGACCTCCGCGCGCTCGCCCGCGTACATGAGGTTCACCACGGTCGAGGTGGGACCGGCGTCAGCCGGAATCAGGTCGTCGGGGACGACGAGCGCGCCCGACACCGTCCCGCCGGCGCTCGAGTCCGAGAAGGGCAGGCGCGCGAGCGGCTCCGCGGCGAAGCGCAGCGTCTTGCCCTGGACCTCGACCTCGGGGTTCTGCGCGACCACGGCCTCCCAGAGCTCGTCGAGGGACGACATGTCGTTCCAGAGCAGGCACTCGTCGGCCGCGAGCTCCACGTTCTTCTCGCCCAGCATCTGGGCCAGGGCGTTGTACTGCGAGACCGGCACGATGACGAGGTGCTGGTCCGTGTTGCCCTGCATCATGGTCTGCATGGTGGCGTTGCCCGTGAAGTCCGTGTTGGCGAAGAGCTCCTCCACCGTGGTGTCCACGAGCAGGTTGCCCTCGGCGTCGTAGGTGTACTGGTTGACCTGGACGGCTTCCGAGAAGAGCTCGTCGTAGTCGGGGATGTCCGCGCGCAGGCGGGCGATGGCGTCATAGCCGTCCGCAGCGGCGGGGCCCTCCTCGGGGTCGGCGGAGACGAGCGCCGAGGCCATGCCCATGGGGTAGCTCACGAGCGACATGTCGTAGCGCGTCCCCACCTTGAGGCTCTCGTTCATGCCCGTGGCAACCGAGAAGCCCGTGCACACGCCGCAGATGGCGAGGAAGAGCATCGCGCACACCAGGGAGACGGAGAGCCACGCGGTGTTGATGCGGCTGTTGAGCTGGCGCATCACGAACATGTTGAGGCCGGAGAGGTAGGCGCGGGGACTCGCCTGGAGCGCGCGGAGGGCAAAGCCGGAGATTGAGAAGAAGAAGAGCAGGGTGCCCACCGTGACCAGGCCCGTGGCGATGGCGAAGTACGGGCCCTCCTCCATCATGCCGTGCTCGAGCAGGACCTTGTACGCCACGCCGATGAGCGCGAGCGACACGAGGAAGAGCACCACGGAGAGCGGCAGGCTGCGCAGGCGGACCTTCTCGCTCACCTTGTCCGCGTTGATGAGGTCGATGAGCTTGTAGCGGCTGACCGTGGTCACGTTGAAGACGAGCGTCACGAGGAAGATGCCCGCGAAGCACGCCATCGTGGAGAGGCACGCGGACGGCGAGAAGGCAAAGACGAAGCCCTTGATCGTGGCCTCGAAGAGCCCGGCCGTGACGTACATCATGACCTGCGAGAGGCCGATGCCCAGCAGCAGGCCCACCGCCAGCGCGACCACGCCCACGATGAGCGTCTCTATGACCACGATGAGCGAGACGTGCCGGATGTCCATGCCCAGCGTGAGGTAGATGCCAAACTCGCGCTTGCGCCGCCGGATGAGGAAGCGGTTGGCGTAGACGACGAGAAACCCGAGGATGATGACGACGAACACGGAGAGGCCGGAGAGGATGTCCGCGAGGCCCTGGACCATGCGGCGCTGGTCGGCCGCCATCTGGATGACGGCAGTCTGGTCGGTGATCGAGCCGAAGGCGTAGAACACGCAGACACCGACGGCGAGCGTCAGGAAGAAGACCGAGAAGTCCCGGAAGGACTTGCGGACGTTGCCGAGCGCGATCTTAGCGTACATCTGCCCCCTCCCCTCCCAGGAAGGACACGACGTCCATGATCTCGTCGAAGAAGGCCTTGCGCGTCTTGGACCCGCGGACGATCTCGTTCCAGACGCGGCCGTCCTTGAGGAAGAGGGCGCGGCGCGCGTAGCTCGCGGCGAAGGAGTCGTGCGTGACCATGATGATCGTGGCGCCGTCGGCGTTCAGGGCCTCGAGGCTCTCGAGCAGGCGGCGGGAGTTCTTGGAGTCGAGGGCGCCCGTGGGCTCGTCGGCGAGCACGAGCGAGGGGTCGGTCACGATGGCGCGGGCCGCGGCCACGCGCTGCTTCTGGCCGCCGGACATCTCGTGCGGGAACTTGTCGAGGACGTCCGCGACGCCGAGGCGCTCCGCCACGCCGGTCACGCGCGCGACGACCTCCTTGGCGGGGGCGTGGTTGATCGTGAGCGCGAGGGCGATGTTCTCGCGCGCGGTGAGGGTGTCCAGCAGGTTGGAGTCCTGGAAGACAAAGCCCAGGCGCTCGCGGCGGAAGCGGGAGAGCTGCCCGGGGCGCAGGGCGGTGATGTCCTGGCCGTCCACGAGGATGTGGCCGGAGGTGGGCCGGTCGATCGTGGAGATGCAGTTCAGGAGCGTGGTCTTGCCCGAGCCGGACGGGCCCATGATGGCGATGTACTCGCCGGCGGCAACGTCGAAGGACACGCCGTCGAGGGCGCGCGTGACGTTGGAGCGGGTGCCATAGAGCTTCTCCACGTCCTGGCAGACGAGGACAGGCTGGGCAGGCTGGGCGGATCGGATGTGAGCGGGTGCCATGGGGGCTCCTCTCGTGTGGCGTTCTGGTACAAGACCATACTCGCCCGGCGAGAAGGACGGTGCCATCGGCGGGGCTTATCGCTTCCTTATGGTTTCGTAAGGTGAGACAGGGGGCGGCGAGACAAAGGGGACAGGCGAGACAAAGGGGACAGGTTCGTTTGTCTCATTGGGGTGTACATGAGACAAACGAACCTGTCCCCTTTGTCTCGCCTGTCCCCTTTGTCTCGCCGCCCCCCCTGTCTCACCCGTCACCCTTTCCTGTCGACCATGTCGGGGAAGCTCAGGTACACGGTGGTGCCCGAGCCCTCCTCGGACTCCAGCGCGGCGCGCACGCCCATCTTCTCGCAGAGCTCGCGCACAAGGTAGAGGCCCATGCCGGTGGAGCGGGCGAAGCGCCGGCCGTTCTCGCCCGTGAAGCCCTTGTCAAACGCGCGGCCCACGTCGGAGGCCGGCATGCCCACGCCGTCGTCGGCGATCGCGAGCACCGTCTCCCACGCGTCGAGGCCCGTCTCCCGCCGCGTGGCCGTGATGCGCACGCGACCCCGACCGTCCTTCTCGCTGCGGTACTTCGCGCTGTTCACGAGCACCTGGCCGATCACGAAGGAGAGCCACTTGGGGTCGGCGCGCACCGTGAGGTCGAGCCCCTCCAGCTCCGGCGTCACGCGGGCGCCGATCAGCGTGCGGGCCTTGTGGCGCAGCGCGTCGCGCACCACGTCGGCGAGGAGGACCTCGCGAATCTGGAAGTCGCGCTCGAGCGAGGTGCCGCGCGAGTAGTAGAGCGCCTGCTCGACGTAGCCCTCGATGGCGTCGACCTCGGCATCCAGGGCGTCCACCTCGGGAGAGGGGTTGTTCTTCGCGATGAGGTGCGCCGCGGCGATGGGCGTCTTGATCTCGTGCACCCAGGTCTCCACGTACTCGCGGTACTCGCGCTGGAGGCGACGCGCCGTGGCGATGCGGTCGCGCATGGCCCTTGACTCGCGATCGAGCGCGTCGTAGAAGAGCTCGCCCTCGAGGAAGTCCGGCCGCCCGACGAGCTCCGTGGCGAGGTACGTCTCGTCGAGCGAGTCGAGCATGTCGGAGAGCCGCTGGTAGAACGTGCGGCGGTGCAGCCAGTCGAGCAGCAGGGCCACGGCGGCGGCGAGCACGAGCACGCCGCAGACAAACGCCACGGCGGCCGGGTCGAGGCCGTAGACGCCCATGACGAGCGCGGCGAACGCGAGCGCCGCCGTGCCTACGACCAGCGGGACCAGCCGGTCGGCGATGTACGCGCCAAAGCCCATGTGTCCTCCCTCGCGTGCCACTGGCGTCTGCCACTGGCGTGCCACTGGTGTCAGGTTTATTTGGCACGCCGGCTGCGCGTGCCAAATAAACCTGACACCAGTGGCACACCAGTGGCACGACGCGCCCGTTGCCTCACTCCACCAGATACCCCATGCCGCGCTTGGTGAGCACGAAGTCCTCCACGCCGATCTTCGCGAGCGTCGCGCGCAGGTGGCTGACGTTCACCGTGAGCGTGTTGTCGTCGACGAACTCGTCGGACGCCCACAGCTCCTCCTGGATGCGCTGGCGGCTCACCACCGCGCCCGCGTTGCGCATGAGCAGCGCCAGGATGCGCAGCTCGTTCTTCGTGAGCTCGGCGGTGCGGCCGCCCGCGCTCACGCGGCAGCGCGCCGTGTCCAGCGTCACGCCGCCGTGGCATATCTCCGCGGCCGCCGCGCCCTCGCCGTAGCTGCGCTTGAGGACCGTAGCCACATGGGCGAGGAGGACCTGGTCGTTGTAGGGCTTGGGAACGAAGTCGTCCGCGCCGAGGGAGAGCGTGAGCAGCTCGTCCATGTCGTTGTCGCGGCTCGTCACCACGATGATGGGGACGTCGCTCTTGCGGCGCACCTCGCGGCAGACGTACTGGCCGTCCACGCCGGGAAGGTTGAGGTCCAGGAGCACGAGGTCGGGCGCGACGGTGAGGATCTGGCCGGCGGTGTCCGCGAAGTCCGTGAGCGCCACGGCCTCGTAGCCGTTGCGCTCGAGAAGGACGCAGAGCTCGTCGCGCAGCCGAGCGTCGTCCTCAACCACCAAAAGGCGTCTCATGGGGCCTCCTATCCACGGGCTCTTCTCGCCACGAGGGTAGCACAGCGGCACGACGCGGCGAGAAGGACGGAGGTGCGAACGGCGGGCGTTGCGTGAGCGGGGGTTATGGCAATCCCGGCGCCTAGCGCGTTGCCGGAAGAGGGGTTATGGCAATCGGTCCCGGACGCCAACTGCGCGTTCTTCTCGCCCCGCCGCGCTTTTCGGGGTTATGGCAGCCGCGCCGCTGCCATAACCCCCGTCCGCGCAACGCCCGTCCGCCCCAAACTGCCACGACCCCCAAAATCGCAACGCAACGTCACATGAACGTTACCGGACGCGAAGTCGCGCGCCCCTCCCGGCGCGTCCGCGTCTATCATGTCCCCTACGTGTGACAAGACCGGAAAGGCCCCGTATGACCATCGTCGACATGCTGCGCGCCAACGCCGAGAAGTACCCGAGCGAGGTCGCCCTCGTGGAGGTCAACCCCGAGCGGCGCGAGAACCGCCACATCACCTGGCGCGACTACGACCTCGTGGAGACCACCGACGACGAGCCGTTCCGCCGCGAGATGACGTGGTCCGTCTTTGACGAGAAGGCCAACCGCTTTGCCAACCTGCTGCTCAGCCGCGGCGTGCGCAAGGACGACAAGGTGGCGATCCTGCTCTACAACTGCATCGAGTGGCTGCCGCTCTACTTTGGCGTCCTCAAGTCGGGCGCCACGGTGGTGCCGCTGAACTTCCGCTACTCCGCCGACGAGATCGAGTACTGCCTGGACAAGGCGGACGTGAACATCCTCGTCTTTGGCCCGGAGTTCATCGGTCGCGTGGAGGAGATCGTGGACCGCATCCACGCCGGTCGCCTGCTCTTCTACGTGGGCGACGACTGCCCCACCTGGGCCGAGAGCTACCGCGAGCTGGCTTCCTTATGCTCCTCGGCCGACCCGCGCGTGCCCCTCTCCGAGCACGAGGACGCGGCCATCTACTTCTCCTCCGGCACCACGGGCTTTCCCAAGGCGATCCTCCACAACCACGAGAGCCTCACGCAGGCCGCCGAGATGGAGCAGCGCCACCACGGCCAGACCCACGACGACGTGTTCCTGTGCATCCCGCCGCTCTACCACACCGGCGCGTGCATGCACTGGATGGGAAGCCTGCTCGTGGGCGGGCGCGGCGTGCTGCTGCGCGGCGTCTCGCCCAAGACGGTGCTGGAGACCGCGTCCAGCGAGGGGTGCACCATCGTGTGGCTGCTCGTGCCGTGGGCGCAGGACATCCTCGTGGCCATCGAGGAGGGGACGGTGAGGCTGGAGGACTACCACCTCGACCAGTGGCGCCTCATGCACATCGGCGCGCAGCCGGTCCCCGCGAGCCTCATCCAGCGCTGGCGCGCAGTCTTCCCGCACCACGACTACGACACCAACTACGGCCTCTCGGAGTCGATGGGCCCCGGCTGCGTGCACCTGGGCGTGGAGAACATCGACCACGTGGGCGCCATCGGCGTGCCCGGCTACCGCTGGGAGTGCAAGATCGTGGACGAGCGCGACGCCGAGGTGGCGGCGGGCGAGGTCGGCGAGCTCTGCGTCAAGGGGCCCGGCCTCATGGAGTGCTACTACAAGGACCCCGAGGCCACGGCGGAGACGCTCATCGACGGCTGGCTCCACACCGGCGACATGGCCCGGCGCGACGAGGAGGGGTTCTACTGGCTCGTCGACCGCAAGAAGGACGTCATCATCACGGGCGGCGAGAACCTCTACCCGGTGCAGATCGAGGACTACCTCATGGGCCATCCCGCGATCAAGGACGTGGCCGTGATCGGCCTGCCCGACGAGCGCCTGGGAGAGATCGCCGCCGCCATCATCGAGCTCAAGCCGGACGCCGCGCCCCTCACGGAGGAGGACGTCGACCGGTTCTGCAAGGGGCTGCCGCGCTACAAGCGGCCCCGTAGGGTCATCTTTGCCCCCGTGCCGAGAAACCCCACGGGCAAGATAGAGAAGCCGGCGCTTCGCGCGAAGTACGGGGCCGACGCCCTCGTCGCCCGCGAGACCCGCCACTAGGCGTGCAGGGGGGCGGCGGCGTGCAAAGGGGACCGTGCAAAGGGGACAGTCACTTTTGCACGCTTTCGGTCCTAGCGTGCAAAAGTGACTGTCCCCTTTGCACGCCCTTTGCACGCCGCTGCCCCCGGTACATCCGCAGGAAAGGAGAGACATGGACAAGCACCTCATGTCCGGGAACGAGGCCATCGCCCAGGGCGCTTGGGAGGCGGGCGTCGCCGTGGGCGTGGGCTACCCCGGCACGCCGTCCACCGAGACGCTCGAGGCCCTCGTGCGCAAGGACGACGTCTACTGCGAGTGGTCCCCCAACGAGAAGGTCGCCTTCGAGGTGGGCCTCGGCGCCGCCATCGCCGGCGTGCGCTCGCTCGTCACGATGAAGCACGTGGGCGTGAACGTTGCCGCCGACCCCTTCATGGCCGCCGCGTCCACCGGCGTGAACGCCGGCCTCGTGCTCCTGGCCGCCGACGACCCGTCCTGCTACTCGTCCCAGAACGAGCAGGACTCGCGCTTCTACGCCGCCTTCGGCCGCATCCCCTGCCTCGACGTGGCCGACTCGCAGGACTGCTACGAGATGGCCCGCGCGGCCTTCGAGCTCTCCGAGCGCTTTGACACGCCCGTCATGCTGCACGAGACCATGCGCATCGCGCACACCCGCACGCTCATCTCCGCCGACGGTGCGCGCGAGGCCGCGGCCCCGCGCGAATACGCGGACGACATCCCCAAGTACGTCATGATGCCGGCCAACGCGGTCAAGCGCCGCGTGGTCGTGGACGAGCGCCAGGCGGCACTCGAGGAGTACGCCGAGACCTGCCCGTACAACCACGTGGAGATGCGTGACGAGAAGATCGGCGTCATCTGCGCCGGCGCCGTCTACCAGCACGTCCGCGAGGCGCTGCCCGAGGCCTCCACGTTCAAGCTCGGCCTCGCCTGGCCGCTGCCCGCCCGCGCGCTCGCCGACTTCGCCGCGTCCGTCGACGCGTGCTACGTCATCGAGGAGGCGAGCGACTACTTCTCCTCGCGCGTGCGCGCCCTCGGCATCGAGCTCGCCGAGCCGCCCGCCGCGCCGCTCCCCGTTGCCGGCGAGCTCAAGCCGCAGCTCATCCGCGCCGCCTTCGGCGTGGAGCAGCCCGCGCACCTCGACCCCGCCACGGACCTCCCGCCGCGCCCGCCGGCGTTTTGCCCCGGCTGCCCGCACCGCCTCGTCTTCTGCGAGCTGCGCCGCCTCAAGGCCATCGTCACCGGCGACATCGGCTGCTACACGCTCGGCGCCGTCGCGCCCTACGGCGCGTGCCACACGGTCATCGACATGGGCGCCTCGCTCTCCATGGCGCACGGCATGGAGCTCGCCGGCGCGCCTGAGCGCACCGGCCGCCCCGTCGTGGGCGTCATCGGTGACTCCACCTTCGCGCACTCCGGCATCACGAGCATGCTCGGCACCATCTACAACGGCGGCACCGGCACCCTCTGCATCCTGGACAACCGCACCACGGCCATGACCGGCACGCAGGGCAACCCCGTGAACGGCGTCACCCTCACGGACAGCTCGCACAGAATAGGCCCGCTGGACAACCCCACCGGCAAGGCGCTCGACCTTCTCGCCCTGTGCCGCGCGATGGGCGTGGAGGACGTCGTCGAGGTTGATGCGCAGGACCTCAAGGCCGTGCGCTCCGCCCTCAAGGCCGCCACGTCCGCGACCGACCGCCTCTCCGTCATCGTCTTCAAGGCGCCGTGCCGCCTCATCGACCGCAGTCGCGGCAAGCTGCCCACCATCCGCGACTGCCGCGCGTGCGGCCAGTGCATCAAGATCGGCTGCCCCGCCCTCGGGCGCGCCAAGGACGGCACGGCCGCGATCGACCCCACGCAGTGCGTCGGGTGCGACCAGTGCGTCCAGTCCTGCCCGTTCGGCTGCATCACGAAGGAGTAAGCAATGGCTGATACCGAGAAGAGCGTGCAAAGGGGACAGGCACTTTTGCACGGCACCAAGACCATCCTCCTCGTGGGCGTGGGCGGCCAGGGCACGATCCTCGCGGGCAAGCTGCTGGCGACGGTCGCCGCCGGCGCCGGGCTCGACGTCAAGGTCTCCGAGATCCACGGCATGAGCCAGCGCGGCGGCTCGGTGAGCACGGTCATCCGCCTGGGCGAGCACGTCTCCACCATGGTCTGCGACGACGGCTGCGCCGACGTGGTGGTGGCCTTCGAGGCCGTGGAGGCCCTGCGCGCCCAGCACTACCTCGCCGAGGGCGGCACGATGTTCGTCAACGACGAGGAGATCACGCCCGTCTCCGTGAACATCGGCAACTTCACGATGCCTGAGCGCGTGGACGATCGCCTGCGCGAGCTGGGCGCCCACCTGCTGGACGCCGGCGTGATCGCGCGCGGCCTCGGCGCCCCCCGCTCCACCAACGTGGTGCTCGTGGGCGCGCTCTCGACGGCGCTGCCCTTCGACGCCGAGCTCTGGCGCGACGCCGTGCGCGCGTGCGTACCGCCCAGGACGGTGGAGGCCAACCTCGCGGCCTTCGACGCCGGCCGCGACGCCGCGCTTCGCGGCGAGGCGCGCTAGCGAGGGAGGGGCAGCCCGCCCTTCTCGGCGCCAGAAACGACGTGGCCCCGGCCGCCCGCATGGGAGGCCGGGGCCCTTTTCGTCTGGTGGGCTGGCGCGTCCCCCGACCACGCCAACCCATTGCGTTCGGGGGATGTAAAGCAATCATACCCCATTTTCCTGCCCGTATTCCCCCACGACTCGTTTGCCGCCCGCACCGACGCTGCGTCATGCCCTTCTCCCCGAACAAATCCGACCGTCCGCGAACGCGCCGCTCCCGCAGGGGCTCGCGCGGGGTAGGCTTTTGTAATCCGCAAGTAAACCGACTTAGGTGGTGATTTCCATGGGTCAGTACGTCGTGGTTGAGAACGAGGGCCGCTACTGCTTCAACCTCTGCGCCAGCAACGGGCACATCCTCATGTCTTCGATCATCTTCCCGTCCAAGGACGAGTGCCTGCACGGAATCGAGTGCGTGCGCGCCTCCGCCGCCAACGCCGAGATCGAGGACAGCACCGTTGACGCCTTCGATCGCGAGCCCACGCCCAAGTTCCGCATCTACGAGGACTTCGACGGCCACTTCTTCTTCCGCTTCATCACGCACGAGGCGGGCGACATCGCGCGCTCGCACACCTATGAGCTCAAGGAGTCCCTGCTGCGCCGCATCGAGCGCACGCGCGCGGAGTGCGACTCCTCCCTCGCCGCCGACGAGAACTAGCGGCTGGCGATAAGAACGTTGACTCGGCACGCCCCCGGGACCTACGCTCCCGGGGGCGTCTGTCAATTGGGGACGTGTTTTTTCTCTCAGAGTTTTTGGGACAGGCTTTCAGCGGATGGGGGGCTGCGATGGACATGACGGGCGTGAGGCTCACGGAGCTCGTGGAGGCCGCCGGGTGCGCGGCCAAGATCGCGCCGGGCGAGCTCGCAGGTGTGCTCTCCGGGCTGCCGCGTCTGGACGCACCGGAGCTCGTGGTGGGCTTTGACGCCTCCGACGACGCGTGCGTGTGGGACCTCGGCGACGGTCGCGGCCTCATCGCCACAACGGACTTCTTCCCGCCCATGGTGGACGACCCGTTCCTGTTTGGCCAGGTCGCGGCCACCAACGCGCTTTCGGACGTCTATGCGATGGGCGGGCGTCCCGCGCTCGCGCTCAACCTCCTGTGCTTCCCCAACTGCCTGGGCATCGAGGTCGCCGGGCAGATCCTGGCCGGCGGCGCCGAGACGTGCCGTCGCGCCGGGTGCGTGGTCGCGGGCGGCCACTCGATCAACGACCACGAGCCCAAGTACGGCCTCGCCGTGACGGGGTTCGTGCAGCTGGACGAGCGCCTTGAGAACGGCGGCGCGCAGGTCGGCGACGCGCTCGTTCTCACCAAGGCGCTCGGCACGGGCATCCTCACCACCGCGCACAAGGGGGGACTCCTCGACGACGCCGGCGTGCGCGTGGCAACGGACTCCATGACCACGCTCAACGAGGCGCCGATTCGCCTGGCGCGCGAGCTGGGCTTCTGGCCGCACGCGGCCACCGACGTCACGGGCTTCTCGCTCATGGGGCACTCCTGCGAGATGGCCGAGGCCTCGGGCGCCACGCTCCAGATCGACGCCGCCGCCGTGCCCGTCATGGCCCGCGCCCGCGAGATGGCGGCGCTCGGCCTCATCCCCGCCGGTGCCTACCGCAACAGGGACTTCTTCGGCCCGCGCGTGGCGCTCGACAACGCGCTTCCGCTCGACCTCGCCGACGTGCTCTTTGACCCGCAGACCTCAGGCGGCCTGCTCCTCGCGCTGGGCGAGTCGGACGCGGAGCGGCTCGTCAACGCCCTGCGCGACGAGGGCCTCCCCGCCGCGGTCATCGGCCGCGCCATCCCGCGCGGCGAGAAGAGCGTCGTCGTGGCGTGATACGAAGGGACAGTCCCTTCTCATCACCGGGCGAGAAGATCGGCGAGGTTGCGGGTGAAGCGCTCGCGGTCGTCGCTAGTGAACGCCGCCGGCCCGCGCGTGCGGCCGCCGGCGCGGCGCACCTTCTTCTCCTCGTGGCGGATGAAGAGGTCCATGTCGATCGTCGCCTTGGTGTAGACGCGCCCTCGCACGCCAATGGCCGCCGCTCCGCGCCCCAGCACCATGCTCGCGAGGCCGATGTCCTGCGTGACCACCACGTCGTCCGGCTGCAGGCGCTCCACGATGGCAAAGTCGGCACTGTCCGCACCGATGGACACGTCGAGCACGTCCACCCAGAAGCCGCCGTGCGTGGCGTCGCGGCCACGGGCGTGGCCCGCGTCGCGCGGGTCGTCGCGCCGGATGTGGCGCTCGAGGTTCTGCGTGGTGTTGCCCACGATCACGACGCCCACCCGGGCGCGCCGCGCGCAGGCAAGCGCCTCGCGCGTGACCGGGCACGCGTCGGCGTCGATGTAGAGGGTGCGGTTGCGGAACATGCGCCTCCTTCGCCGATGAGTGACTAGACTATAGGGCAGACGACGACGGGAGGCTCGCATGAAGAAGGTGACGGCGGTTTTTGCGGCGATCTGCCTGGCGTGCACGCTCGTTCTTCTCGGCTGCGGGGCCACCTCTGCCGGCACGGTCGTCTTTGAGGAGACGGTCTCGCCCAACGAGAAGTACGTGAGCTCGGAGGCGGACGTCGTCTACTACACCGTGCGGGTGACGCAGGCCGCGCCGGGCACCGCGACGGTCTCCGCCGAGTCCAACTCCAGGTTCTTCGAGCCGGTGAGCTACGAGGTCGCATGCGACGGCGAGCTCTCCGCCGATGACGTCTCCGTGGAGTGGACCACCCTCATGGGCAGCCCCGAGCCGAGCGAGGACGACCAGATCGCCGTCACCGTGGTCTCCGTGCGCACGGGCGACGGCAGCACGGACGAGCGGAAGATCGGCTTCGTCACCCGTGCGCTCGAGATGGTGGCCGAGGCCACTCCGTGAGACAGGGGGCGTGAGACAAAGGGGGCGTGCGTGCCACCGGCGTCAGGTTCGTTTGGCACGCGAGTCGCGTGCCAAACGAACCTGACGCCGGTGGCACGCACGCCCCCTTTGTCTCACCCTTAGGGAACTATTAGCAATCGGTTCATGCGCCGTTATGGCGGGCGCCCCTAGGCTTGGCTGAGCCACGTCGAAGGGAGCAGCATGAGCACGACTCGCATCGCACCGCGCAGGTACATCGATCGCAGGAGGGCACGCCGGGTGCCGCACACGCTCGGGATCGTCGGGGCCCTGGCGGCCGCGCTTGCCGTCGCGCTCTGGTTCGTCGCGGCGGCAAGCGCCGGCGGGACGAGGCAGGTTGGCGGCACCTCGCCGGCAAGCTCCACGCCGCGCTCGGACTGGCGGGCGGGCGAGGTCCCCTTCCTCTACCAGATTGACCAGCAGTGGGCAGGCCACCCCTACGCCGGAGGAACCGTCGAGAAGAACGGCTGCGGCCCCACGTGCCTCTCGATGGTCTACGTGTCGCTCACCGGGCGCGACGACCTCGACCCCGCCGCCATGGCGGACTTCTCCGAGCGCGGCGGCTACACGACCGACGGGATGACGGCGTGGGCGCTCATGAGCGACGGCGCGGCTGAGCTTGGGCTCGTCTCCGGGGAGCTGCCCGCCAGCGCGGGCGCCGTGCGCGAGGCGCTCCTCGCGGGGAGGCCCGTCATCTGCAGCGTGGGCCCCGGCGACTTCACCACCACGGGCCACTTCGTCGTGCTCTCGGGCCTGACCGAGGACGGCGAGGTCGTCGTGCACGACCCCAACAGCGCCGAGCGCAGCGCGCACCCCTGGGACCTCGAGCGCGTGCTCGGCCAGTGCTTGAACCTGTGGGCCTTCTCGTGTCCCGCCTAAAGCGGCGTGCCACTGGCGTCAGGTTCGTTTGGCACACGAGGCGTGTGCCAAACGAACCTGACGCCAGTGGCACGCCCGCCCCCTTTGTCTCACGCGGGCAGCTCGACGGTGAAGGTGGTGCGACCGTTCTCGCTTGCGGCGGAGATGGTGCCGCCGTGCAGCTCCACGATCTCGCGCGCGATGGCAAGCCCGAGGCCGGCGCCGCCGGTGGCGCTCCCGCGCGACTCGTCCAGCCGGAAGAAGCGGTCGAAGATCGCACGGAGCTTGTGCGAGGGAATGGTTGCGCCCGTGTCGGAGACGGCGACGACGACGCTCCCCTCCCCGGCCGCGGCCTCGATCTCAACGGGCGTTCCCTCGTCGCTGTAGGCGATCGCGTTGCGCAGCAGGTTGCCGAAGACCCGCGCGAGGCGGGCCGCGTCAGCCGTGACCACGAGCGGCTCGCCCGGCTGCTCGACGGTCCGCGACGTGCCCGCCACCGTCACCTGCGCCACGTTGCCGTGGGCAGAAAGCGCCGGGTAGAACTCGTCGGAAAGCTGGACGAGAAGCCCGGCGAGGTCCACGGGCGCAAGTTCGAGCTCGATGTTCGTGAGGCTGTAGCGCGTGATGTCAAAGAACTCGTTCACCAGGCGCTCGAGCCGGCACGCCTTGTCCAGCGCGACGCCCGTGTAGCGGACGCGCTGCGCCTCGGGCATGTCGGGCACCTCGTCCAGGAGCGAGAGGTAGCCGATTACCGAGGTGAGCGGCGTCTTGAGGTCGTGAGCGAGGTAGGTCACGAGGTCGCTCCTGCGCGCGGACTCGTCGGCGAGCTGGCGCTCCCGCTCCGCGGCGGCGCGCTTGGCGTCAGCGGCGACGAGCGCGAGCTCCTCCCAGCCGGGCGGGAACGCCTCGTGGGCCTCCAGGTCGTGGGCGAGAAAGACGCGCAGCAGCTCGGCCGCGTGGGCGCGCTCCTCGCGGCGCGCGCGGCGGGCCGACAGGACGGCCGCCACCGCACAGCCCACGGCGAGAAGCACGATGCCGCAGATGCCCAGCTGCATGAAGAAGTACTTGGTGCCAGAGACGTCCAGCACCATCTCCGGCCAGAGGCCAAATTCGTTCAGGTTGTTGACGTTCAGGATCTGCGGGGCCAGCCAGTCCATGAACGAGCCGTTCCAGGCCTTGTCCACAAAGCCGAAGACCGTGCTGAACGCTGCGGATGCGACCAGGATCGCGCCCGCCACCACCGCGACGGTCAGGACGATCGATCGCGCCCCGCCGTTCTTCTCGCCCGGGCTCTTCTCGCTAGCGCTCAATCTTGTACCCCAATCCCCAGACGGTCCTGATGTAGCGCGGGTCCTCGAAGGAGTCGCCCATCTTCTCGCGCAGGTGCCGCACGTGCACCGTGATGGAGCCCGAGCCGCGCTCGTAGTACTCGTCACCAAAGATGCGCTGGTAGAGCTCGCGCGCGGAGACGACCGCGCCGTCGGCCTCGAGCAGGATCCGCAGCAGGGAGAACTCCGTCGGCGTGAGGGCGAGCGGGCGCTCGTTCAGGGTCGCCTCGTGGGCCGGCACGTCGAGCACGAGGCCTCGGCACGCGATGACGCCGTCCTTCTCGCCGTGCGCGCCGCCCGCCGCGTTGTACGTGGTGTAGCGCCTGAGCTGCGCCTTCACGCGCGCCACGAGCTCGAGCGGCAGGAAGGGCTTCACCACGTAGTCGTCCGCGCCCAGGGTGAGCCCGGCGATCTTGTCCGCCTGCTCGCCACAGGCCGTGAGCATGATCACCGGGTAGCTGTGGCGCTCGCGGATGGCCCGGCAGACCTCGAGGCCGCTCGCGCCGGGCAGCATGACGTCGAGAATCGCGAGGTCGAGCGCCGGTGCGCCATCGTCCGTCACGCGGGCGACCGCCGCCGCGCCGTCGCCGAGCGTCTCCACCTCGAAGCCCTCCGCCTCGAGGTAGACGCGCACGAGCTCGCAGATCTCCGGCTCGTCGTCCACCACCAGCACACGTGCGCCCATGCGCCCCTCCCCTCGTATCGGCCACAAGGATACGCGAGAAGAACGCGGCAGTTCCTAACGTTTGCTTAAGGGCGCGGTGAGGCAGGGAAGCAGGTTCGTTTGTCTCATTCGAACGCCGCGCGTACTCACTTCTCGTATTTTCATTTTTCGGAAGTGAAACTGGATTCACTTCCGCTAATCGCAAACTCAAAAACGAGGCTGCAGAGAAACCCGGACATGCAGCGCGACCCTGATGTGGTAAGCTAGCTATATGAGAACATTTGTTCTGTTCAGGAAGGATGAGCCTATGGTCGCCAGAGTCGTTCGGAACTCATCGTATGATCCTCTTGTTGGAGCCCGCAGAAGTGGGTAAGATAAGTATCGATGGGCCCGGGATGACCGCTGCGTAGCATGTCACCGGGCCTGAATGCTCTGTAGGGGGTTCAATGCCCGAGGTATCAAGAGCAGTCTCCGAGAGATGTGGCGACTTCCCATGCGAATCGGACGAGACGCGCGCGTGGGTTGAGCGATGGTTGTCGCCTGCACGGTTTGGCCCCTATCTCGAGGCGGCAAATGGCAATGTCGGCAAAGCCCTAGAGCTTTACCACTGGAACGTTCGTCTGTGCCAAACGCTTATGGGAAACATCGGCTGCTTCGAGGTGGCGCTGCGTAACGCATACGACCGGACGCTATGCGAGGCCTGGAATGGCAACGAGCATTGGCTGTTCGACAAGCTCTCTCCAGTCAGAAGAGCCATCATGCGCACGAGCAAGGGCGGCAGGATGCTCGACGTGAACCTGCCCAACAGAAAGGCTATTGGGCAGGCACGGGACCGTGCCCATGACCCCAACGATCCCAACCAAGTCATCTCAAACCTCATGCTTGGCTTCTGGTCGCACCTAACCGACCGAAGCAGAGAACGCGACCTGTGGATCCCCGCGTTGCACAGAGCCTGGTCGAAGGGAACGGACCGCGCCGTGCTGCACCGCCATCTCTACGCCATCAACAAAGTAAGGAACCGCGTGGCGCACAACGAGCGACTCTTTAATCCAGTTCGCGAGGAGTTCAGGCCGTCTCTCGTCGATGCCCACATCGTACGTTTGATGGATGAGCTCTCTCCTGAGGCAACTCACTATCTCTACGGAGAAAACAACGGGAGGACGCCTTTCGAGGTTTTCTGCGAGCAGAACCCCGTTCCCGTTGAGGTTATGCTGTAGCGGCGCTGCCGAACAGACGGCAGCGCCGCTATCCTGTTACGCCACCTGGCGCCTCCTGAACGAGACCACCGCCACGGGGGTCGAGACGAGCGCAAGCGCCGCGTAGACGAGGAGCACCATGCCGATGAGGTCGAGCACGACCGGGCCGAGCGGGTAGGACTCGAGCGCCGTGTAGAGCACGCTGAAGTTGGCGAAGTTGATCGGGAAGAGGGCGAGCGCGCGCTCGAGCGCGCCCACGCCCGCCGAGGGGACGAGCCCCGTGAGCAGCACGAGCACCACGTCCGTCAGGAAGACCGCGAGCGTCGAGGGGGTGCGCGACGAGAGCGCGAGCGTGAGGCACGAAAAGCCCAGGCACGCGGCGTACATGAGCCCCACGCACGCGAGCGCGGCCTGCCCCGCCGTGAGCGGGTAGGGCGAGGAGAGCGCCATGCTCTGAACCGAGAGCCCGAAGCCCTCCGCCCCGTAGAAGGCAAGCGACACGCCCACGATAAGCCCCGCACAGAGTGCGAAGTACACCGTGGCGTAGGCGAGACCCGCCACGACCTTGGCCGCCACGAGCGT
Organism: Thermophilibacter sp. ZX-H3; assembly: GCF_052599055.1. Classification (NCBI taxonomy): domain Bacteria; kingdom Bacillati; phylum Actinomycetota; class Coriobacteriia; order Coriobacteriales; family Atopobiaceae; genus Thermophilibacter; species Thermophilibacter sp. ZX-H3. The sequence continues at coordinate 77,235 of NZ_JBQXES010000006.1, forward strand.
CGAGCGGCCGCGCCGGGTGGCGAGCACCACCGCGTCCGCGCCGGACTGGTACTCGAAGGAGAACGCGGGCGCCAGCGTCACGCACGCCGCGAGGATCGGGAAGACGAGGAAGGCCGCGCAGTCGACCACGTTGCCCCAGCCGCCCGAGTAGCCGTACTCGATGGGCTCGGGCACGGAGGAGCGCATCTCCGTCCAGTACGCGCGCTCCGCCTCGGAGTACTCCCACATGCCGCCCTGGCCGTCGTCGAGGGCCTGCTGGGTGAGCTCGGCCGCCGCACCGTACCAGTCGGCCGCCATCTCGGGCGTCACGCGGGCGGCCGTCTGCGCGGGCTCCTCGCCCGTGACCCGCCAGGGCCGCAGCAGCCAGCTCCAGTAGGGGTTGTAGAGCTCGTAGACCTCCTCGTCGGAGAAGCTCTGGAACATGAGGTCGTAGACGGCCGAGCCCGTCATCTGGGTCACGGCGTCGCGGTCGATCCGCGAGAAGACCGTCTCCTGGTAGGCGGCTATGTCCGCCGCCGCGCGCTCGGCGGTTATCGTGCACGCGTGCTCCTCGGCGTCGGCGCGCATCTGCGCGATCGCCTCGGTGCCGGAGACGATCTCGCCCCGGGCGTTCGCCGTCTTGGTCTGGACCACGTTGAGCGCCATGATCGCCGCGAGGAAGACGACGACGCCGACGTTGGCCGTGAGCGCCACGCGGCGGGAGAGCATCTTCTTGAGCTCGAACAGGATGAGCCTAGGCATGGCGTCCTTCCTTGAAGTGGGTACCGCGGGCGGCGCGGGGCGATCCCGCCCCGGCGGCGCCGTCGCGGAACACGTACAGGTACAGGTCCTCGAGCGTGGGCTCGGCGGGGGCGGAGCCCGGCACCCTGGGCTCGTCGGCCACGTAGCGCAGGAGCGCCCGCCCGCCCTCGAGATGGCGCACGTTACCCACCGTGAGCGCAGCCTCGAGCGCCTCGGCCCGCTCGGCCGGGACGACGGCCTCCCAGACCCTGCCCTCGGCCTTCGCCACGAGCTCGGCCGGCGGCCCCGAGAGCACAACCGCGCCCGCCCGCATCACGAGGATCTCGTCCGCGATGTGCTCCACGTCGGAGACGATGTGCGTGGAGAGAAGGACGATCTTGTCGCGCGCGAGGCCGGCGATGAGGTTGCGGAACCGCACGCGCTCCTTGGGGTCGAGCCCGGCCGTGGGCTCGTCGAGCACGAGGACCTCGGGGTCGTTGAGGACGGCCTGCGCGACGCCGAGGCGCTGGCGCATGCCGCCGGAGAAGGTCCGGATGCGCCTGCGCTCCTCGCCGCCGAGCCCCACGCGCTCGAGGAGGGCGAGCGAGCGGTCGCGCGCGTCGCGGCGGCCGAGGCCCTTGAGGGCGGCCATGTACTCCATGAAGTCGAGCGCCGTGAACTCGGGGTAGTAGCCGAAGTCCTGCGGCAGGTAGCCGAGGAGGGCGCGGTACTCGTCGCCCATGCGCGCGACGGGCGCGCCGTCGTAGCGCACCTCGCCCGAGGTGGGGCGCAGCACCCCGCAGACCATCCTCATGAGCGTGGTCTTGCCGGCGCCGTTGGCGCCGAGCAGGCCGTAGACGCCGGGGGCGAGCGTCGCGCTCACGCGGTCCACGGCGATCTTGGGCCCGAACTCCCGGGTCAGCCGGTCGAGCGTCAGTTCCATGTTCGGCCTCTTCTCTCGTAGGCGATTGTTGACGAGCACTACCATGCACGCTGCGCGCGAATGGCTGTGTTTTGCCAGTTGGCGATTGTCTTGCGGCGCAGAATGTATGTTGTCCAGCCTCTGCTAGAGCGCGCCTGCGGGCGCGGGCGCGTCGGCGAAGCCGGAGGCCGCCGCGCGGAGCCACGCGCGGGCCTGCGCCGCCGCGAAGGCGAGGGCTGCGGCCGCCGCGGCCCACCAGGCGAGCGCCGCCGCGGGGCCGAAGGCCGCCGGGCAGACGGTGCGCGCGAGGACGCAGGCGGCGCACACGCCGGCCGCCGCGGCGACGGCGGCCACGGTCGCGTCCGGGCTCGCCGCGCGGCGGGCGGCGAGGAGCCCCGCCCCGAGCGCCGCGAGGTAGGGCGCGAGCCCCTGGGCGAGCACGGCCCAGGGCGCGCCCCCCGCCGGGCCGGCGAGGGCGGCGAGGAGGGCGATCGCGAGCGCGTCCGCGCAGCAGAGCACGAGCCCCCGGGCACACGCCGCGGCCTGGGCGTTCACGGGGCAGGCGGCCTCGAGCTCGGCCATGCCGCAGGAGCGCGAGCGCGTGACGCCCGCGAGCGAGGCGAGCGCGAGCGCCGCCCCGAGGGCCGCCGCGACCGTACCGACGCCGACCCCGGAGAGGGCGCACGGCACGGCGAGAAGGACGAGCGCTGCGTGCAGCGCCCACGCCCCCGCACCGACGCGGCGGGCCTGGCCGGCGACCACCTCCGCGGCGCGCGGCCGGGAGGGCCGTGCCATCTCGGCCGCGACCGCCTCCACGAGCGCGCGGGGCGGGGCGGCGTCGGTGCCGGGCACCGCCCGGTAGTGGTCTCGCAGCGCGTCCTCGAGGGCGCGTTCTTCTCGCCTTCTCATCGTGTGCCTCCCCACTCGTCCGTCGAAACGTCCAGGTTCGCCCGCAGCGCATCGAGCGCCGACGACAGGGCGCGCGCCGCCGCGAACCTGCTCATGCCCAGCGCGGCGCCCACCTCGCCGACCGTGAGGCCCTCCCCGTACCTGAGCTCGAGCGCCTCGCGCTGGGCGCGGGGCAGCCGGGCGAGCGCGGAGGCCAGGTCGCGGCGATCGTCCGCCTCGCCCGGGTCGCCCCCGCCGGGGAGCGCCTCCGGGAGATCGGCCCACGAGGAGGCGCGGTCGCGCGCCATGTCGGCGCAGACGTTGCGGGCGATGGTGACGAGGTAGGCGCGGGCGCGGCCCCACTCCCGGTAGCGCGAGCGGGCGCGGACGAAGCGCAGGAACGTCTCCTGCGCTGCGTCCTCGGCGAGCCCCGCCGGCGCGTGCCTGCGGCAGTACCGCAGCACGTCCGCGTAGTGCTCGCCGACGAGGCGCTCCGCCTCGTCCGTCCGCCCGTTCTTCTCGTCCACTGCGCCACCTCCCTCTATCCCTATTAACGACCCAGCGGGCCGGGATGAGCGGTCGAATCGATATTTCTTTGTAGGTCGGATGACAACTGGCCGCCCCTTTGGGTGGCCTCGAATGTCGAGAGATGACGTTTGGCAGAGTCCGCGTGGTACGGACTACAGCACAGCGGCAATCTTGGAGAAGGGCTTTATCTTTCTGAGCTCAGGCTCGAGCTTGCGTCGGGCCACCTCGATGTCGTACGCCGCCTGCGCACGCAGCCAATACCCGTCAGAAAGGCCAAAGAAGCGACAGAGCCTCAGGTCAGTGTCGGCGGTCACGGAGCGGCGCCCCAACACAATCTGTCCTATGCGCTGCGCAGGTATGCCCGTCTCCTTAGCAAGACGGTACTGTGAGATGCCCATAGGCACGAGAAACTCGTCGCGCAGCAGCTCGCCCGGAGTAATGGGGGCAACCACCTCCCCCTCGTGAACAGGCTCAGTGATAGTCAACGATTTCGACATCCTCGGCACCTCCCTCGACCCACCGAAAACAGACTCGGAACTGGTCGTTGATGCGGATGCTGAATTGCCCAGCTCTATCTCCGCTCAGTGCCTCGAGACGATTTCCCGGCGGAATTCTGAGGTCAGACAGCTCGTTTGCGATTTGCAACTGCCGAATCTTTCTCAGTGCAACGCGCTCGAACGCCAAGAACCTTGCAACGCGAAATCCCGATGAGAGCCGTTCGGTATCCTTGTCTGCAAATGACCTAATCATAGTATTGCCTCGCGTTACTACTGTCAATCTCAATTCCGCCGCCACGTTCCATGTGCTAGACTCATTATATAGGAACATGTGTTCGTTTCAAGGGAGCCACATGAGCAGAGCGACGCCGAAGGACAGTGTGACTAACCGCATCCGTCGTGAGCTGGAGGCGCTTGCCGATCCCACGTACCGCGACTTCCAGGCGAAGCTCGTACCGACCGTCGACCCCGCGCGCATCCTCGGCGTGCGCACGCCGGCGCTGCGCGACTACGCGCGCAGGCTCGCACGCGAGCGGCCAGCCGAGGCGCGCGCCTTCCTCACAGCGCTCCCGCACGAGACCTACGACGAGAACAACCTGCACGGCGAGCTCATCGGTCGTCTCGCCAAGACGCCCGCGGAGGCGTTCGAGCTGCTCGACGCCTTCCTCCCCTTCGTCGACAACTGGGCGACCTGCGACCTCATCCGCGTTCCCGCCTTCAAGCGCGACCTGCTGGCGGTGCTCGAGCGCATCCACGGCTGGGTCGCCGCAGAGCCGGAGTATACGGTGCGCTTTGGGGTGGTCCAGCTCATGACGCTCTTCCTGGACGACGCCTTCGAGCCGGAGCACCTCGTGCTCGTCGCCGGCATCGACCGCCCCGAGTACTACGTCAACATGGCGCGCGCCTGGTACTTCTCGTTTGCCCTCATAAAGCAGCCCGAGGCGACCCTTCCCCTCTTCGAGCGGCGGCCGGTCGCCCTCGATGCATGGACGCACAACAAGGCGCTCCAGAAGGCGCGCGAGAGCCGCCGCGTTGCGACGGAGCAGAAGGCATACCTGCAGTCGCTCAAGGTGTGACGCACCAAGGTTCCGAGCTGAGGAATAGAATGGGCGAGAAGAACGTCGAGGGGAGAATCATGAGAGCACGCACCGCCATCGCCGCCCTGCTCGCCGCGACCATCGCGCTGCCCCTCGCGGGTTGCTTCGGGCTGCACGGCCTCGACGACGTCGCCGACCAGGCGGAGGACTTCGCCTCGCAGGCGCAGGAGCTCGCCGAAACGCTCTCGAACGTCGATTGGGGCAAGGTCTGCCGCCTCGTGGTGAGGGACGCCCAGACCGGTGAGGTCATTCGCGAGGTGACCGACCAGATTGAGATCGAGAACGCCTTCGAGCCGTTCTCCGAGGAGAGCGGCATCGCCACGGAACCGGACGCCGACGCAGAATACGTCTTCGAGCTGTGGGAGCCGGAGACGCAGAAGCTCGGACAGAGCGCCGACGACCTCGAGGAGTACAAGGGTCTCGAGGTCACCACCTACGAGGGGTCGCCCGTCGTGGGGCTCGAGGTGAGCCCCATCGGCCTCAGGCTCTACCTCACGTCGCAGGCCGCCGCCGACGCGCTGCGCGCGCTCGCGGGGTAGCGCTACTCGCCGTAAACCTCCTGCTCCGCGCGCCTGGACGGCCTTTACCGGACATGCCACCGATTCCAGCGCGCCCATAGGACAATCTCCATCTCTGATTCTTGTGTGATACAATTGTCATACATATTGGAGGTGAGGGAATGGACGCATACCCCCCAGTAGCAAGGGAGCCGAGAACCGCCGTCTCGCTGAGACTCCCGTCGGAGCTCGTGAGCACGATCGAACAGTTTGCCTTCGAACATCGCTTGAGCAAAACCGACGCGTTTCTCCATTTCCTTAATAGGGGCATTGAGTCTGAGAAACACGAGACTGAGGATGGCGCCCTCGCCCGCATAGAGCAGAAGGTATCCGAGACGCTTCGACTTATCCAAAAACAGCAAGGCATCGCCAACGATAAACAGTTCGTTATCGACAAGATACGAGAGGTGTGTTCGCACTTTCCTGCCATCGAGCGCGCCTACCTCTTCGGTTCGTTCGCACGAGGAACATACTCCGACAAAAGCGACGTTGACATCCGGCTTGACATCGGCACATCTCGTACGTTCAACCTTCGCGACCTCGAGCACTTCTCCAAGCAGGTCGAGCAGCTCACGGGCCGATCCACCGACGTGGTGACTGCCAGAACGATAAAGAACACCGCGCTGCGGGAGGCTATCGAGCGGGATAAGGAGCTGATCTATGAGCGCGAAGTCGAACGACCTCGGTAGGATACAAGAGATATTCGATGTGGTCACGCAGACTCAGAGACAGATTGGCGAGCTCGGAGCACCGCTCGATGAGGCCTCTGCAGGCGCATGGGCGGATCCGTGGAAGCCCGCGTCGACGACGGCGTGCTTACCATAGCGGTGGCCCTTCCCTCCGCTCGGGGGGCCATGGTCGAGCGCCTATCGTAATCCCGTCTCAAGCCGATTCGCTGTCACTCAAGCACCGCTCGCGCAGAGACTCTGCGCAAGCGGTGCTTGAACGCTTGCTTATGGGCGACCCTCGAGCGCATCGAGGTAGACCTCGGGATGCCACAAGCTCGCCTCGCCGTGCCGCCAGCCAGGGTGCTCGACAAGCGTGCTGTCCGGCATGGCCTTAGCCAGGGCTCGCGCCGAGCGCACCATGATGCGGGGCTCCTTCCCGCCGACAAGGATGGTGGCCCGCGCCCCGCAGCCCGCGAGCTCGGGCCTCAGCCGGTAGGAGCTGTTCGCCCGCATGAAGGCGATCATGTCCGGCTTTGATATGGCGCAGCTGTCGCGGTAGTAGGGCTCGTAGAGCTCCTCGGGGAGATGGAGGCTCGCGAACTGCGCCCGCGAGAACCAGGGGCGCTGCACGAGCGGGTGGCTCAGGGCGACGGCGGGCGCGACGAGGGCGCGGGCGGCGCGCATGGGGAGCACAAGTGCGCTCTCGATGACGGCGCGCTCCGCGATCTGCGGCCGCTGCGCAAGGGCCTCGAGGGCGACCTGCGCCCCGAGGGAGACGCCGCCGAGCGCGTCGACGCGCCCGCCGAGCTCGCGGTCGATGAGGGCAACGAGCTCGGAGGCGTTTTCCTCGATCGACGTAAATGGGCGGTCCGAGCCGGCGTGCCCGTCGAGCACGGGTAGCACGACGCGGTACCCGTTGGCGGCGAGCAGGTCGGCGACTGCCCGGTAGTTCCACCACGAGAGGCCGCCCCCGTGCAGGAGCACCGCTGTCCGCGTGCCCGAGCCGAGCGTGTGAGTGACCATCTTGATCCTTTCGGCGGTGACGTGGCCCGGGCGGCGCCGTAGGAGACGGGCGCGCTCTTAGGCCGGCGCATGGTCGCGCGGCTCTTCTCGCCCCGTGCGTCCATTATACGGGCGGCATGCGGGAGTTTTCCACATTGGGGTCTCGGCACGTTCTTCTCGGCATGAGATGCTTTGGAACGCTGGGCAACGGAACGCGCGGGGCGCCGGGAGGTTGTCGACGGCCTCTCGCGAGAATGTGGAAAGGTGCTGGCGGAGGTGCATGCGCGGGCGTTCTTCTCGTCCGGCGCGAAGGAGGCGCCGCGGCCGTCGACCGGGCCACGTACGCTTCGGAAAGCCGCAGGTAGAGGCCACGTAAAGAACTCTTGACGCGCGTTTCGCGCCCCGCAGCGCCCGATGTCGGGACCCTTTGATGGTACGATTCCGCGGGACGTGCCATGGTCTGGCCCGTAAGGGGCCGCGCCGAGGAGAACGGAGGGAGAGCGGGCATGGAGATCGGCGGGAGGATACGCGAGCTGCGCGCGGCGCACGGGATGTCGCAGGACGACCTCGCGGCGCGGGTGTACGTGAGCCGCCAGACGATATCGTCATGGGAGAACGGCAAGACCTACCCCGACGTCCAGAGCCTGCTCCTGCTCTCCGAGATCTTCGGCGCGTCCGTGGACTCTCTCATCAAAGGAGACGTGGAGACCATGAACGAGACCATCGAGAGGGACGTCGTCATCATCAGGAGGCTGGGCGCGGCGATGATCGCCCTCGCGGCATGCACGGTCGCCTCCGCACTGTGGGCGGTGGCGCAGGTCGAGATCTGGGGGTGGAAGGGCGTCCAGGTGGTGCCCACCCTCCTGCTCACGCTCGTGCTCTGGGCGTGCCTGATGTTCTGCTCGCACTGGGCGGAGAGGATCAAGCGCGACCACGACCTCGCGACCTATCGCGAGGTGCTGGACTTCTGGAACGGCGTCGAGCCGAACCGCGACACCGAACGCGGTCGCCGCGAGCGGGCGATTCCGGGCTGGATGCGCGCCGTGCGCTCGGTCGGCATGGTGGTCCTCGCCGCCGCGGTCGGGTACCTGTGCGCCCGCTACGGCGTCCAGCTCTTGCGGGGGCTCCTCAGCTAAGGGCAGCCCCTTTGGGGCTGTGGCGCGACCCTCGACGACGAGCGGGTGGTGGGGTGCGGGCTATTCTCGCCCCGCTCGGCATAGGCTGCAAAGGCCCTTGGCGCCGCTCGGATTTGTGCGCGGCTCTCATGCCCAGCGGCGCAGCGTCGGCAGTACCGCGCCGAGGAGCGAGGCCGCCTCGTCCACGGTCCAGCCCATCGCCTCGGCCATGCGCGGGGCGCAGTCCTCGATCATCTCGTCCATCGTGACGTCATCGGTGTAGCGGCCGCCCTCGTAGCACCATCGGCAGAGGTCCTCCGTCTCGGATCCGTCCGCCTCGTGGCCGTGCTGGTCGGGGCCGGTGAACATCATGCCGCAGCTCTGGCAGTAGTGCTCGGGCATGTCGAGGAGGGCGGTCACGGGCACGTCCAGCTCACGGGCGATGAGCTTGAGCATGTCGATGCCGGGTTCGGTGGCGCCGGTCTCCCAGTGGCTCACCGTGACGCGGGTCACATAGAGCCGCTGAGCGAGCTCCTCCTGGGAGAGCCCGAGCCGCTGTCTGCGCTCCCTGATCTGGTTGCCGACGTCCATGCGCGTTTCCGTTCCCTCGCCGCCTCTCCTGCGACCCCAACGTAGCCGAGGGACGCACAAGGTGCAGTAAAAAGTGGTTTACAGGCTTGATTACCTGCAATACTAAGCTACGACTATCCAGGCGTCTCGGAGGGGCTCACATGACCAAGACTCTGTACCTCATCGGCGGTCCCATGGGCGTGGGCAAGACCGTCGTCTGCCGCGAGCTCAACCGGATGCTGCCCGCCTCCGTCATGCTCGACGGAGACTGGTGCTGGTGCGCCGACCCGTTCCAGGTGACCCCGGAGACCAAGCGCATGGTACTCGACAACATCTGCCACCTGCTCGGCAACTTCCTGCGCTGCGGCGCGTACGAGAGCGTCATCCTTTGCTGGGTCATGCACGAGCGCGCAATCATCGACGAGATACTCGGGCGGTTGTCTATCGAGGAGTGCGGCGCCGAGCTCCGGATCGTCTCCCTGATTGCCCACGAGGACGAGCTACGCCGACGCATCGAGGGAGACGTTCGCGCGGGCTTGCGCGACGAAGAGGCGGTGGCACACTCGCTATCCTACCTCCCGCGCTATCGCGACCTCGGTACAGAGCTCATAGACACCACCTGCCTCGCGCCGCACGATGTCGCCGCGCGCATTGTCGCATCCAACGGATAAACGTCTCGACTGCAACCGATTAAACGCCGAGGTTAATGCTGAGGGAGCGGCCTCCAGCTCGTCGACGGTCACGAGCGCGGAGCCGCAGCACTTCTAGCAATGCTCGAGCGTGCCGGCCTGCGCCCGGCAACTGGAACTTGTCCAAATAGAGCGTCCGTCCCTGACAAGACGCGTGATGTGATACCACGAAGTCCACCTCTGCCGACCAGTCCCTCCACCAGTTGACCGAGAAGTACTCGACCTTCAGCCGGGCAATGAGGTCGGTATCCTGGCAATTTCTTTAAATTCTCATTTTGCTAGGATCTCCTAGCAAATGATCAATTTCTAACGGTTTGCTAGGTTTAAGCGAATTGGGTCAGAACCGGATTGGGAAGGGAGCGCGTCCTGTACGGACCAGGACACGACTCCTGAAGCCGAATCACGCACACGCGTGGATTGCGTCGCGCAGGAACTGCGCGGCGCCCGGGGCCACCTTCTCGTAGTAGGCGCGGAACCGCTCGTCGGAGACGTAGCCGTCGGCCAGGCCCTTGTGGGCCTCGGGCGTGTAGAGCCCCTCCGGCCAGTACATACGCAGCCAGTGACCGTGCATGGCCACGAGCTTGCGCGCCTCTGGGCCCGCCGGGTCCCCCGTCTCCATCGCGCGGCGCAGCTGCTCGTTGATGGCGAGCGCCAGCTCGTCGGCCTGCAGGTGAGCGGCCTCCCCCATCGCCACGTACTTCTCGTTGGCGGCGTCCATCACCTCGTCGCCGTAGGCAGCACGGACCTCCTCGCCATAGGTCTCCTCGTTCTCGGCGACCTCGCGCCAGCGCTTGAGGTGCGGCAGCAGCGTGGCCATGAGCGAGACCGCCTCGTCGAGCGAGACGCCGAGCGCCTTGGCCTCCATGGGGGCCGTGGCCTCGATGAACTCGTCCATCGTCATGCCCTTGGCGGTGAAGTCGCCGTGGTCGTAGCAGTACTTGCAGAAGTCCGCGCTCTTGGAGCCGTCGGCCTCGGTGCCGTGCATCTCCTCGTCGGGGATAGGCATGCTGCAGCACTGGCAGTAGTAGCTCATGGGCATGTCGAAGAAGCGCTCGAGCGGCACGCCAAAGGTGACGCAGATCAGCTTGACCATGTCGATCCCGGGCGTGGTCTCGCCCTGCTCCCAGCGGCTCACGGCCTGCCGCGTCACGTAGAGCCTGCGCGCCATCTCCTCCTGCGTGATACCCGCCTCTTTGCGGATGGCGGTGATGACGTCCTTGATGGCCATGGGGTTCCTCCTTGCTCGGGTCTCTCGGCAAGGCCATTGTCACCGGGTGAGAGCCCCGGCACAAGAAACGGGATGTTGCGCAGCCCGGTTCCTCCTACTCCCTTACGAGAACGAGGGCCTACCCCCAGCTTCCCAGTGCAGGATTCCATGTCCTGCTTTCGGCGGAGCCTTCAAGCACCGGATCGAATAGGGCGGTAGCAAGCGCAGCGGCGTCGGAAATGTCCCCAATGTCGGAGACTAGAGGCACCTGTCGACATAACTTCCTGAACCTGGTCTCCCCTGCGCCAAACCACTCCGCAGGAATTTCGAAGTGATTGGGGAGAGGCATTCTTCTTGCAAGGCATTCCAGACTTAGTCGCCGAGAGAGCTTCGTACCGTCAATCGCACAGCTTCGGGCGAACACCACAACGTCAACCAGATCCTTCTGTCTCGAAGAGGGCCTGTCGTGGTGCCGTTCCACGATGCCGCAGAACTTATCGGCAAGCGAGCTCTCCACGGCATACACGCGGTAGGAGCATGTCGGAAGGTCTCGCACAGTAATTCGGTCGGCAGGCATGACGATGTCGAAATCGTCTTGGGGAATGTCATCGACCACAAGGTCGATAGAGATATCCTGGAGCCTCTTGTTCCCCAGTCGGACCTGGAACCTCACGTTCATGCCAGATCGATACTCGTCCTCCGCCTTGATGGGAGCCATTCCCGCAAATGAGAACGTGACGAAGTCCCCTAAGTCAGTAGCAGCCAGACGCTTCAGCTCCTCAACGGCTTCCTCGAGATCGTCGCCCGTTGACAGGAGATCTATGTCGCGCGTCGTACGAGCATCAATCGTGCGCGCGAGCATGCCCAGCCCTCCTTTGAGCAGAAAGCGAGAGTCGGGGTCGCTGAAAACTCGACAGAGGAGCCGATGGAAGAAGAATCCTGCATAAGCCCTGCCGGTATCCATCGGCGATGCCTTCGCCGCGGCCTTGATCGCCTTATCAAGATCCTCTGAAGTCTTATACCTCATGGAGATTGCACTCCTTGAAAGCCCGGCGCACCTTGCGAGCCTTCCCAGGCGCGAGTCGCCTTACGATGGCGCGCAGTTTCTCGAGGTCAAGCCCCTTCTCCAGCGCGTCATCGTAAGCATCTCGCACAAGCGAGAGCTCTTCGTCATCGAGCACAAGGTCAACGATGGTTCGTTCCGGCCTCGTTACGGCAAACCCATGTTCAAAACCCACGTCTTCCCAGGAGATCTGTCGGACAGAGAAGCGCACATCGGGGTTTCTGGTCTTGAGCCGTCTGGGGGCATACATACGGATGGGGGTCAGGAAGAAGTCACCGATACCGATGAGGGATGCCGCCGTAGTTCCGCCAACAGCAATACCGTCCCACGCGCCATACGCCATTCGCTCATGAAGCATCTTCTCGGGAGACGTCAGCTTCCAAGCAGCGGCGATCTCGTCGGCGGGAGAAGACGTCACCGCGGCCGAGCGATACGCTCCGTGCGCGAGCCTCACGAGCCGCCCGGCGGAGCAGGCCTTTGCTAGAGCGCCGCGAGATATGCCGAGGCGCTCCGCTTGAGCGGTCGTGAACACGCCTTCGGAAGCGGAAAGCGAGTCAATGAACGGTGCTTGTCTCTGTCTATTCATGTCTCAATTGTAGCCTATTAAGATACTTTTGCGGCATATTCTCTATCCACTTGAAACTATTGGGAGCAACGAGTTTCCATTCCATGCACGCCTCCAATTCACATGGCGCTTCTGATAAAGCATAGATTCATAAGTTGATTGCGGGCTGCAGCCCAAAGACCGAGTGCCTCACGAACCAGCGCGCAAACCCGCACGCCGTTCTTCTCGTCAAAATGCTTGATAGACTTCTCGGCCATAGCTGAGCCCCCGTTTCACTCACGGCAAATTAACCTGCATAGACTGTGAGTCCGGACTCTTGGGGTGCCGGAAGACGGGGGCGCGTGCCCGCCCGGGGGCTTCAAGTGTGACCAGTCCCTGCTACCCCTGATCACCCGTCGGCACGCACCATTGGGGGCCTCCGTGCCGCTCTTGTTGCTCCCGTACCTTGTGGAGAGTATAGCACAATATGAAACATCTGTTCGTATCATTTTAATATTCTGCTGTAGCTCTTTTCGAGCAGCCCGATCTTCTCGTCCATGGCTCCGAATTGCGAGAACGCGAGAAGAACCGTTGGGCAAGGAGCACGCACCACATAACCTCCCGCGCCTGTGCTACGATGCCCCCGACCCAACGGGTCTCTGACGAGGGCAGCCGTACCAGAATCGCAAAGACGGCGCATCTATCTGGGAGGTTGTCATGGATTGGGTCATTTTGGTCGTGTCGGGCGCAATGGAGGCCGTCTGGGCCCAAGCCCTCGACCGCTCCGAGGGCTTCACGCAGCCCATCCCCACGATTGTGTTCATCGCCGCCCTCGCGGCGAGCATGCTCGGACTGAGCCACGCTGTCCGAACGATCCCGCTGGGCACCGCCTACGCCGTCTGGGTGGGCATCGGCGCCGCGCTCACGGTGGCGTGGGGCATCGCCTCCGGCGCGGAGTCGTTCTCTTGGGCAAAGATCCTGCTCATCGCGGGCCTCGTGGCATGCGTCGTCGGCCTCAAGCTGGTGGGCGAGGCGCACTAGGCGCTGTCCTCAGAAGCAGCCCATTTCTCGGCTGCCACAAGCACATTATGGTAGCGAGGGTCGTCAGCCGCGAGCTCGCGCCACTCGGAGGACGAGACGCGCTCGGCAAGCGCCTGACGCATGAGCGATGCCACCTCGTCCACCTGGCGTTCCTTGTGCTCGGCCCAGGCCTCTCCGGCTTGGGCGGGGTCGAGGCGGACACCCACGCGATCCCAGAGCGGAAGGCCGGACGGGCTTGGGCCTGCCGGGGCGACAGCCATGGCTTCTGCTGCCCGCGCAAGGGCGCTGAGCGCACCGTCCTTCTCGCCAGCCCTGCGCAATACCTCGGCAACCTCGAGAGACATCGTTGCCGAGAAGAACGGGTTCACCGCACTTAGGTCGAGCGCCTCGAAGACCGCCTCAGCAGCGGCGCCGGCCGCCCGCGCGAACGCCGCGTCGTCCCGCATCCCCACCTCCTGCATGAGCGACGAGAGCACGAAGCTCGCCGCGCGCAGGCGCTCTGCCTGCAGAAGGTCGAGGGCCTCGTCGTTGCGGCCCAGCTTGCGGTAGGCGGAGGCGAGAAGCATCGTCGGAGCGCTCGCGTCCTGCCGGCGCACGAGCGGCTCCAGCAGCGCCACCGCCTCCTCGTGACGACCCGCCTGGAAGAGCGTCGTGGCCTTCTGCTGCTGCGCGAGGTACAGGGTCGACGGGTCCGTTGCCACCTCGAACGCGCGGTCGAGCAGACCGAGCGCCTCGTCAATGAGAGTCGAGGAATCGAGTGCGCCGTCCTTCTCGCCCGCCGGAGCGAACGGCGTTGCCATGCCGGCCGCCCACACCGTGAGGAGTGACGCCAGCATGAGCAGCAGGTTCGCGTCCGAGTAGTGCTTCGCCGCGAGCTCTCGCAGTCGCTCGTATGCGGTGCCCAGGTCCTTCTCGCCTAATGCGTAGACCTCGGCATAGAGCGCGGCAGACTCCTCCTGAGAGAGCTCGTCGCGCCAATCGAAGAGCTCGTCCAGGGTGAGCGAGAAGTACGCGGCGATGCGCGGCAGGAGGCTCACGTCCGGGAGGCTCTGCCCGAGCTCCCACTTGGACACGGCGGCCTTCGAGACGCCCAGGTGGGAGGCGAGAGCCTCTTGCGTGACGCCCTTGTGGCGACGCTCTCGCGCGATGGTGCGGCCGATGTTTACGCTCTCGCTCATGGCTCCCCCTCGACGCTGCGAACAGCTGACACCTTCAGTATGGGGTCGAGCGGAAGTGGAATCAAAGGAGCGCTGGTTGACGTTTCTCGCAAGCAGTCAACTGAGGTTCGACGCCCTACCCTAGAGCCGCACGAACATGCGACGGGAATCGCTCGCCAAGCGCTGGAACCCAAAGTGAGCGTAGAAGCCCTCCGCGTGCTCGTCAGCCGGGTCGACGACAAGCGCCCGCGACGCAACGATGAGCGACGCCGCGGCCGCGCGGCGAATGGCGTCCTGCAGCAGTCGAGCACCCGCCGACTCCCCCTGATAGCGCTCGTCGACGGCGAGCTGGCCAAGCAGCGTGCAGGGAATCGGGTTCGGGACGTTTCGACGCAACGCGCCGGCCAGCGTCCCGACCCGCGCGACCGCATGGGCGCTCAGGGCATAGAAGCCGCAGATCTCGCCGGAAGCGAGGGGCAGCACGTACACCCGAGCCGTCCCGTCGCGCATCGCGCGATGCGCACGCTCCTTGAGCCAAGCGTCATTGTCGCAGTTGCCGGAGCTAAACCCGCTCACGTCGTCATCGTCGCGAAGCGGGCGGATGCGACGAAACGCTAGTCCTCCCATGTGAACTCGCGATCGAGCAGCTCGCGGGTGGCCGCGGGAACGGCGGAGTCGAGGGCGCTCGCAAAGCGCCCGTAGTCATCCGCAGAGAGGTACGTCGTGGCCTCGTCGCTCACCTGCCGGCGAACCTCAAACGGGAAGCCACCGCACTCGTTGAACATGTGGACGAAGACCTTGATGGCAGCGGACGGCGTCAGGCCCAGGGCAGCGGTGTTCCTGACGAAGGCATCCTTCTCCTCGGCGCTCAGCTTGGTGTTGAGCGACGTCATTGTCGTTGCCATGGGACCTCCCCTTCCGATTGTCCAAGTGTCACTATTTTATTCCATTTATACCACGTTAGACCACGCTGTAATCCCTTTGATTGCCAATCGGCTGACTCGACGCCCCGCCCAACAGCACGCGCGAGCACTCGCGGACGCAGAGCAGGTAGTACAGGGCGAGAAGCCCGAGCGTACCCACGACCGAGCAGATCGCGATGGCGAGAAACACCTCGTCAGGCACACCGAGCGCGAGCTGGCGCACCAGGAGAAGCCCAAAGCAGTCGTGCGCCACCGCGAGCGCCGCCGGAAGCGCAAAGGCGACGCCCACCTGCGCCCGCACGGCACCGCGCGCCTCCCGCTCGTCCGTCCCGAGCGCCATGAGCGTGGCGTAGGCGCGCCGCCCGTCCGCGGCCTGGCTCACCTGCTGCAGCGCGAGCACCGCCGCGGCCGCCACGAGAAACGCCTCCCCGTAGAAGATCCCCACGTAGCCGATGGGCGCGAGCGACGCCTCCGAGAGAGCGCCCGGGTCCGCGAGCCCGGCCGCGCGCTGCCCCACCGAGAACAGGAGCCCCGCGCAGATCATGCAGACCGCGCAGGCAACGAGCACGCACGTGCACGAGAGCGCCTGGCACCCCGTGGACACATGGCCCTCCACCTGCCGCAGCGTGAAGGCGCGCAGCCCCTCCCAGTAGCTGGATCCGCGGCGCACGCGACCCGGCACGCCCACGGCCACCAGCCGAAAGACGAGCGAGGTGGCAACGTAGGCGGCCCATCCCATCGGCAGGATCGCGAGCACAAAGAGCCCGGGCTGAACCACGCACGTTCCCCACACCACGGCGAGAAGAACCACGGCCAGCGCCGCCTGTGCGCGCGTCACACCGCGATGGCCGGACAGCGCAAGCCGCTCAGGCGCGCGGTCGTGCTCGAGAAGCTCCACGAGCGGCCGGCGCAGCACGTCAACCACGGAGAGCGCGATCGCCAGCCCCTCGATCCCGGCGAACCACGAGCACGCGTCGAGCGCGGCAGCGGGCGAGAAGGACCAGGCGAGCCGCCACGGCACGGCAAAGACGAACGCCGCCACCGCGCCAAAGGCCGGCGACGCCGCCACGCCGAGCGCGAGCCCCGCCGCCAGTGCCGCGAGCCCCACGAGCGCGCCCTCCGCCGCAAGTATTGCCGCGAGCGCCGGCGCACGCATCCCGAGCAGCGCGTACGTCCCGAACTCCCGCGAGCGCCGCCGCACGATGAAGCGCGTGGCATAGGCCACGAGCACGGCAAAGACCAGCACCACGAAGACCGAGAAGGCGCCCGTTATGTCGCGCGCCTTCTGGATGACCTCGAGCTGCGGGCCGGTGAGCGGCATCGCCAGGAGGTAGTCGCCCGAGGCGTTGAACGCGTAGAGCAGGCACGTGGCAAAGGCGAGCGTGACAAGGTAGACCGAGTAGTCGCGCGCGCAGCGAGAGACGTTGCCGAGCGCGACGCGCAGGGTGACGGGCATGACGGCTCCTTCCAGCCGGCGTCAGTGACGGGCCCATCGTCCTTCTCGCCCGCCCGGCGCGCCATCGCCCGGGCTTATGCTCCCCTAACGGTTTTGCAAGGTTACCTGCCGTAAACTGCAACTCTACCAACGGTCGAGCCAACTCTACTGGCGGTCGGTTGAGCGCGAGGCGGCGTCGCGTGACGATGACCCTGCCAGACGGACCCTAGCGAAAGGACCACCATGACCAAGCAGACCTTCGGCGCCGCCATCTCCGCCCTGCGCAAGGAGAAGGGCATGACGCAGCTCGAGCTCGCCCGGCAGATGGGCGTCACGGACAAGGCCGTCTCGAAATGGGAACGAGATCTCTCGTTTCCGGACGTGGCGTCGCTGCCCAAGCTGGCCGAGGTGCTGGGCACCTCGGTGGACGAGCTGCTCGAAGTGAAGACGGCGGCGCAGGAGGAGCCGGCGGGGTCCCGCGTGCCTGCGCTCGTGGAGCTCGTCCTCAAGGCGGTCGCGCTTGCCATGGGCGTGGGCGTGACCGCGCTCACCGTCATGGACGAGGTGGAGCCGAGAAACGCGCTCGGGCTTCTGGGCATCGGCGTCGCGTGCCTGGCGCTCGTCCAGCTTATGCACGGCCCCGATCCGGAGTAAGCTGGAAGCGTGGAAAAGTGCCTGTCCCTTTTGCACGCTGGAAGGAGGTCGCATGGGGCGCAAGTCGATCGCGGAGATGTCGTTCTCGAAGGTCTATCCCCTGCTCGTGCAGAAGGCCGAGCGCAAGGGGCGCGCACGCGCGGAGGTAGACGCTGTGACCTGCTGGCTCACCGGCTACGACGAGGCCGGCCTCGCCCGGCAGCTGGAGCGCGGCGTCACCTACCGGGAGCTCTTCGACGAGGCGCCGGCGATGAACCCCAACCGCACGCTCATCACCGGCAAGGTCTGCGGCGTGGACGTGGCCGCCATCGAGGACCCGGTGGAGCAAAACGCCCGCTACCTGGATAAGCTGGTGGACGAACTCGCCCGCGGCCGCGCGCTGGAGAAGGTGCTGCGGAGCTAGCGCCGGGCGGCTCACGCGCTATCTGCCGCGGTGGCACCACATGTGGTCCACGGGACCGGAGCCGTGCCCCAGGTCCAGGCCGGAAGAGAGCGCGCCGGTGAGGTAGTCCTTCGCGCGCGACACCGCCTCGGGCAGCGTGAGGCCCTCCGCCAGGCCGCAGGCGATGGCGCTCGAGAGCGTGCAGCCCGTGCCATGGGTGTTCCCGGTCTCCACGCGAGGGGCGCGCAGCCACGTCACGCGCGGGGCGCCCTCGTCATCGACGGCCGACTCCACCAGCACGTCGTTAGCGTCCGCAACGCCGTGCCCGCCCTTGACGAGCACGGCGCAGCCCAGGCGCTCGGCAAGCGCGAGCGCGGCCGTCTCCTGCTCGTCCTCGTTTCGCACCGGCTCGCCGAGCAGCGCCTCCGCCTCGGGGATGTTCGGCGTGACCACGCGCGCGAGCGGCAGCAGGCGCCCCACGAGCGCCCCCGCCGCGCCGTCGTCTATGAGGCGCGCGCCCGAGGTGGCCACCATCACCGGGTCCACGACCACGTTCTCGGCGCCCCAGTGCTCGAGCCGTTCGGCTATGGTCTCGACGATCGCGGCGGAGGACACCATGCCCACCTTGACCGCGGCGGGTGGGATGTCCTCGAAGACGGCGTCGATCTGCTCGGACACCATCTGGGGCGTGGCCTCCATGACGTCGCGCACGCCACGAGTGTTCTGCGCCGTGAGCGCGGTTATCGCGGTCTCGGCAAAGAGCCCGTGCGCGGCGATGGTCTTGATGTCCGCCTGGATGCCCGCACCGCCGCTCGAGTCCGAGCCGGCAATCGCGAGCACCGCGGGAACGCTCCAGCTCCCCGTGTTCATGAGACCCCCCTATCTTGACCCCACGGCATCCGCGGCAAGGCGGCGCAGCTCGCGCGTCGCAGCCTCGATGTCCTCGGCGGCAAAGATCGCCGAGACCACCGCCGCCCCGTCGACGCCCGTCCCCGCGAGCGAGCCCATCGTGCGCGCGTTGATGCCGCCGATGGCCGTCACCGGGATGTCCACGGCGGCGCAGATGCGCGCGAGCTCCTCGAAGGTCACGTCGACGGCGTCGGGCTTGGTGGGGGTCCCGTACATCGCCCCCACGCCCAGGTAGTCGGCACCGGCCGCCTGAGCGGCGAGCGCCTCCTCCACCGTCTGCGCCGAGACGCCCACGATCGCCTCGGGTCCCAGCGCCGCCCGGGCCTCGGCACAGGCGGCATCGGACTGGCCCACGTGCACGCCGTCCGCGCCGGAGCGGCGCGCGGCCTCCACGTCGTCGTCGATCACGAAGGGCACCCCCGCCGCGCGGCAGACGGGGATGATCTCCGCCGCCTCTGCCACGATCTCCTCCGTCGTGAGGTCCTTCTCGCGCAGCTGGACGAAGGTGGCGCCGCCGGCGATGGCCTCCCGCACGCAGTCGGCGAGCGTCCGACCGTCGAGCCAGGCCCTGTCCGTCACCGCATAGAGCAGCATGCCGCGACGGATGGCCTCGGGCGAGAAGGACCCGCGGGCCGCCGGCACGCCCGCGCCGCTCACAGCTCCTCCACGCGCGCGCCGGCCGCAAGCTGCTCGGCCGTGAGGTTGTAGGCCGCGTCGATGAGGTAGGTGCGGAAGCTCGCGTTGCCGTCGAGCGGCCCCATGCGACCCGCCGCGACCTCGCCCGCGAGGCCCCAGCCGGCGACGGCGGCCACGGTCGCCTCAAGCGCGCGGCCGGGGTTTGCCACCGCGTACGCGGCGACGATGGTGTCGAGCATGCAGCCGGTTCCGGTGATCTTTCCCATCATGGGCACGCCGTTGCGGATGGCGTAGGCGCGATCCGCCGAGGCCACCACGTCGATGGCGCCCGTGATGGCCACGACGCAGCCGAGTCGCCCGGCGAGCTCGCGCGCGAAGGCGGCGCTCGACGCGAGGTTCTTCTCGCCCACCGCGTCGTCCGGGTTCACGTCCACGCCGCGGGTCGCGGCGGCCGCCCCGGCAACGGTCTTGACCTCGCTCATGTTGCCGCGCACCACGGTGACGGGCAGCTCGTCGACAAGCGTGGCGGCCGTGTTGGTGCGAAGCGCGCTCGCACCGGCGCCCACGGGGTCGAGCACGATCGGGTGGCCGAGCTCGCCGGCGACCCTGCCGGCGGCGCGCATGGTCCCGATGGTGCGGGCGTTCAGCGTGCCGATGTTCAGCACGAGGCCGCCGCAGATGCGGGTGATCTCCGGGGCGTCGTCGACGTCGTCGGCCATGATGGGGCTTCCCCCGCAGGCGAGAAGCGCGTTGGCGCAGTCGTTGACGGTGACGTAGTTGGTGATGCAGTGCACGAGCGGCGTCGTGGAGCGGACGTTCTCGAGCGCGGTTCCGAGCAGGCTGCCATTCATTGCGGAGTCCTTTCGCGAGGTTGCTGGCTACTGTGCGTCGAGGTCGATCGTGGTGCCCTCGAAGACCTTGTTCACCGTGCGGACGGCGCACATCTTGCCGCACATGGTGCAGGTCCCCTCCGTCGAGGCGGGCGAGGCCTCGTGCCGCGCGCGGGCCGTGTCCGGGTCGAGCGCGTAGTCCCACATCTCGCCCCAGGCCAGGCGCCGCCGGGCGTCGCCCATGCGGTCGTCCGCCTCGCGCGCGCCGGGCACGCCCTTGGCGATGTCCGCCGCGTGCGCGGCGATCCGGGTGGCGATAAGACCGTCGAGCACGTCCTTTGCGTCGGGCAGGCAGAGGTGCTCGGCCGGCGTCACGTAGCAGAGGAAGTCCGCCCCGGCGCTCGCCGAGATGGCGCCGCCGATGGCCGCCGTGATGTGGTCGTAGCCCACGCCCACGTCCGTCACGAGCGGGCCGAGCACGTAGTACGGCGCACCGTGGCAGAGGCGCTTCTCCATCGTCACGTTGGCGGCGATCTCGTTGATGGCCATGTGGCCCGGGCCCTCGATCATGACCTGCACGCCCGCGTCCCAGGCGCGCCTCGTGAGCTTGCCGAGCTCGATCATCTCTGCGGTCTCGGCGGCGTCGTTGGCGTCGAAGAGGCAGCCCGGGCGGCACGAGTCGCCCAGCGAGATGGTCACGTCGTACTCATGGCAGATCTCGAGCACCTCGTCGTAGTGCTCGTAGAAGGGGTTCTCGTTGCCCGTGACCTCCATCCAGCCAAACAGCAGCGACCCGCCGCGGCTGACGATGTTCATGAGGCGCCCGGTCTCCTTGAAGGTCTCGATCACGCGACGGTTGATGCCGCAGTGGATGGTGAGGAAGTCCACGCCGTCCTCCGCGTGGGCGCGCACCGTGGCGAGGAGGTCCTCGGCGGTGAGCTCCACGAGCGGCTTCTCCATGTAGCCGATGGCGTCGTACATGGGGACGGTGCCCACCATGAGCGGCGTGCGCTCCACGAGCTGCTGGCGGAAGAAGCGGGTCTTGCCGGAGTTGGAGAGGTCCATGATGGCGTCCGCGCCGTACTTCTCGGCCGTGCCGACCTTCTCCCACTCCATGCCGGCGTCCGCCACGTCCCCGGAGATGCCGAGGTTGACGTTGACCTTGGTGGAGAGGCCTGCGCCCACGCCGCGCGGGACGAGGCCCTTCTCGAGGTGGCGGACGTTGGCCGGGATGGCGATGCGCCCCGCCGCCACGCCCTCGCGGACGAACTCCGGGTCTCGGCGCTCCGCCTCCGCCACGGCGCGCATCTCGGGCGTGATCTGCCCGGCGAGGGCATAGTCGAGCTGCGTGACGAGGTTCTTCTCGCCGCGCGGTGCCTGCCCGCCCAATTTCTCTACAGCTGTGCTCATGCGCAAGACTCCCTCCGTTGGCATTACCCATGTCAGGTTCCTCGGGTCGGGGCGGGCGCGCCCCCTCTCAGCCTGCCGTCCTGCAAGCTCCCCGCGCTATGCGGTTGTTCCGGCGGAGCGAAGTCCGCCTGTGGCAAGTATAGCGCTCCCCCAGGGCTTGTGTTCGCTCGGACAAAAGGCGGCCGTAGCGGGGCAAACGGCATGCCGAGAAAAACTTTGCCCTTCTCGCTTGCACTGTGTATAGGTGTGTATATACTGTACTTACCGGGTATACACGGTTGGCCCGCAGGAGACGTCCTGGCGGGCCGGCACGGAAGGACGACGACTTGGACATCATCATCTCAACCTCGAGCGGCAGGCCCATCTACGAGCAGATCACCGACCAGATCAAGTCGGCGATCGTGACGGGCCAGCTCGCGGAGGGCGAGCAGCTCCCCTCGATCCGCGCCCTCGCCAACAGCCTGCGCGTGAGCGCCATCACCACCAAGCGCGCCTACGCGGACCTGGAGGCGGCGGGGCTCATCGAGACGGTGCAGGGCAAGGGCACCTACGTCGCCGGCGGAAACGCCGAGCTCATCCGCGAGGAGCAGATGAGGGAGGTCGAGGGGCTTCTCGCCAAGGCCGTGGAGCGCGGTCGGGCGATCGGCCTCACCGACGACGAGCTGTCCGAGATGTTCGCCCTGGTACTGGAGTGACGGAAAAGGGGACGGGTTATTTCTCTCAGAAAGAAAAAACACGTCCCCTTTTACACACTTTTACAGAAAGGACATCGCATGAGCGGCAGTCTCATCGAGGCCCGCGGGCTCACCAAGCACTACGACGGGTTCTCGCTCGAGGGCGTGGACCTCACCGTGAACGAGGGCGAGGTCGTAGGCTTCATCGGCCAGAACGGCGCCGGCAAGTCCACCACCATCAAGGCCCTTCTCGGCCTCTTCCCCACCGACGGCGGCACCTCGAGCGTGCTCGGCGTATCCAGCGACGAGCTCTCGCGCGCGTCCGGCGCGGCGGTGAAGGAGCAGGTCGGCGTCGTCTTCGACGCGATCTCGCTCCCGGAGCACCTCAAGGTCGCGGACGTGGGGCGCATCTACGAGCGCACCTACGCCACCTGGGACGCTCATCGCTTCGAGCGCCTGGCCGCGCAGTTTGGCCTAGACGCCAAGAAGACGGTGAAGGAGCTCTCGCGCGGCATGGGTATGAAGCTCTCCCTGGCCTGCGCGCTCGCGCACGACGCGCGCCTGCTCATCCTCGACGAGGCAACCGCCGGCCTTGACCCGATGGCGCGCGACGAGGTGCTCGACCTGCTGCGCGACTTCGTGGCCGAGCCCGGCCGCGCGATCCTCATGAGCAGCCACATCACGAGCGACCTCGAGCGCATCGCCGACCGCATCGTGTGCATCGACGCCGGGCGCATCGTCTTTGACCTGCCCAAGGACGTCATCACCGACGAGATGGGCGTCGCGCGCTGCCGCGTGGCGGACCTCGAGAGGATCGCGGACTCGGGCGTCGTCCCGGACGCCGAGCTGCGCTACCTACGCCACGACTACGGCATCGACGTGCTCGTCCCCGACCGCTTTGCCTTTGCGGAGAGCTTCCCGGAGATTCCGGTAGACCGCATGACCATAGACGACTACATGACCCTCACCCTGAAGGGCGGTGTCCGATAATGAAGCGCGCGTTCCTCCTTGAGATGACGATCTTTCGCGACTACGCACGGCAGCTCGTGGGACTGGGGCTTCTCGTGAGCCTGTGCATCGGGCTCGGCATGCAGACGCCGCTCGCGATGCCTGCTACCCTCACCTGCATGTTCTTCATGATGAGCGCGATGGGTCTCGCCGCCTACGACCAGCTCAACCACTGGGAGCTCTTCCGGCTCACGCTGCCGCTCTCCCGGCGCGACGTCGTGCTCGGCCGCTACGCCGCCATCGTGGCGTTTGGCCTGCTCGGCATGGTCGTGGGGCTCGTGGCAGCACTCGCGGCGACGGCCGTCGTCTCGGCGGTGGGCCTGCCCGGCGAGGTCGGCGAGGCCTTCGCGTTCGATCCGGACATGCTCGGCGTCATGGCCGTCGTCACCTGCTTCACCCTGCTCATCGGCTCTGTGGTGGCGAGCGTCGTGACGCCGCTCTACTTCCGCCTAGGCCAGACCCGCGCCACGCAGATCCTGCCCACGGTGATCGTGCTGCTCTTCGTGGTGCCGGTGGTCGTCCTCGGCAACAGCGGCATGCTCGACGGCGGCATCCCGGGGATGGAGCTTGTCTCCGCCGCGCTCGAGGCGCTCGACACGCCGGCCGGCATGGCCGTGGGCTGCGTGGTCCTCGTGGCCCTGTCGGCCGCCGCGCTGGCGATCTCCGCCGCCGTCTCCCTCAAGCTCTACGAACAGCGCGAGCTGTAACGGGTTGCCTAAAAGGGGACGGGTGCATTTCTGGCAAGTTTTCTGAAAAGGGCATTTTCAGAAAACTTGCCAGAAATGCACCCGTCCCCTTTTAGGCAACCCGTCCCCTTTTTACGGGCTTCGTAAGGGTCTTGATGGCTGCCCGTTGGGCGATGGGCGGGGACGTAAACTGGGGGCATCGCAGGCCAGTAAGAAAGGAGCCGGACCGCATGCCCTCCTCCTTTGCCCAGCTCATCGCCGCATGGGGCATTCCCGTGGGATACATCGTCATGTGCATCATCGCGAACCGCGTTAACGCAATGCGGGCAGAGCGCGTCCCCGACGACCTCGCGCCAACGTCCACGGTGCCCGACATCCACCCCGCCCTTCTCGGTGCGCTTCGATACCGCCGGGAGGGGGACGTCAGGCGCGGGATGAATGCCTGCAGGGTCGCGCTTGCGACCCTCGTCTGCCTGATGGGCAGAGGGTACGTCACGCTTGAGGAGCGTCAGGGGGCGAACGAGGAGGATGCGACGGGCGAGCAGGACGGCCCGATCTCCACGGGGAGGCGGCGCGGTCAGAAGCGCAAGCGATACTCAACCGACCAGCGGACCCTCGACTTCGGCTCCGGCCTCTGGATCGAGGTTCGCGCGAAGGACCTCGGCCGCTACGACCGCGAGGCGGTCGACCTCTTGATGCCCGAGGGCGCCCGCGAGGCCAGCGTCGCCGAGCTGTGCGGGAGAATCGGCTCCGGGGACACCTACCGTCCGCTCGAGAGGTTCCTCGGGCAGTACTCCAACGACCTGCTTGGCGCTGGCCTTGCGCGCAGCGCGAGCGTGCTCTCCCAGCTCCTGTTCAGCGGCCCCGTCTCCGTACTCGCGTGCTTCTGGTGCCTGCTTGGGCCAGCGATGGCGAACATGGAGCCGGGGCCCGTGTTCGCCCCCGTCGCCTGCGTCCTCATGATTGCCATCATGATCTGCCGCGGCGCCCTCGTGGACCTCGGGCCCCGGCTCACGCCGGCCGGAGCCAGGATTCTCGGCCAGGCGAACGCCAACGTGCGCTGGGCGGAGGGCGTGTGTTGCGGGGACATCGACCCAGGCCAGGACCTCACGCCCGAGAACGTCACAAGGCTCCTCTCCGTCCTTCTCGCCACGGGCAACGTCGAGGATGCCTCCGACCTCGCAGACCTCCTCGCTCGCGAGGGATATGCGGACGACCCCGACGCAGCCGGTGCGCCGTCGGCGGTGAGGCTCTGCGCGCGCCGCACCTACATGGACGTTGATCCGTCATCGAGGTGGCACAAGCGCTCCCCCGCGTGGCTTCTTGTGCACAAGGCCGAGGAGCCCTCGTAAAAAGGGGGCGGGTTGCCTAAAAGGGGACGGGTGCATTTCTGGCAAGTTTTCTGAAAAGGGCGTTCTCAGAAAACTTGCCAGAAATGCACCCGTCCCCTTTTAGGCAACCCGCCCCCTTTTTACGAGCACGTGCTCGAGGGCGCCGGAGCCGTGGAGCGGGGCACCGCAGCTCACGACCTCGCGGGCCAGCGCGGCGTCGGCGACCACGCTGCCGGCGATGAGGTCCGCGCCCGCGTCCAGTACCGGCGCGCAGATCGCGGCCGACGGGCCCACCACGCAGGTGAGCGCGCCGCGCGAAAGCTCCAGCAGCCGCGGCATGGTCTTGTTGGCGAGCGTCATGCCCGTCATGATGGCGAGGTCCGCGCCCGGCAGCAGGTACTCGCAGGCGGTGTCGGGCAGGTCCGTGTCCGCGCGGGCGGCGCGCTCCAGCACGGCAACCTCCGCGTGCTCCGCGATGGCCGCGAGATGCGGAAAGTGACCGACCACCACCGCGCGGGGCCGCGAGCCGTCGTTCTTCTCGGCCGCCATGCGCGCGGCAACCGGGGCCAGGAACACGAACGGGTCCACGCTCTCCGCGCCCTCTACCAGGTCCAGCGCACCCAGCCGCTCGCGTTGGTTGTGCCAGGCGTTGAGCGCTGCCACGCCCACCGACGCCACCTCGAAGTCCCACGACTTCGCGCACTCCGCGAGCTCGCGCAGGGGACGGCCCGCCCAGCCGCGCTCCATGCGCAGGCGCGCGCCGCCGCGATGGAGCGCGGCCACGCCCGTCCCGCACTCGGCCTCGACGAGGCAGTGGTGGGCGCCCATGACCACGTGTCGCACAAGCGCGCCCTCGGGAACCTGGGCGATCATTCGGTCGTAGAGCGACCACGCATCTGTCATCATTTCCTCCAGGTTGGGTCGTTGCGGCTTGGGCGGTCGGGAGGTTGCATGCTGTTCATTCTCACCGGAGACATCCGGACGGGCAAGACCACGTGGCTCGAGGCGCGCGTGCGCGAGCTCGAGGCGGCGGGCGTGCCCGTGCGTGGCGTACTCGCCCCGGGCGTCTGGCGCGACGGCGAGAAGGCCGGGATCGAGAACGCGCTCCTGCCCTCGCGCGAGCGCGTCCTTCTCGCCACGCCTGCCAAGGATGGGTGCTCGACCGGCCTGGGCTGGGACTTCGACGCCGCGGCGCTTGCCCGCGTGAACGCGCACCTCAGCCGGCTTGCCGCAAAGACAGGCGAGAATGACGTGCGCCCCGGGCTTCTCGCCATCGACGAGGTCGGCCCGCTCGAGCTGCGCCGCGGCGGTGGCCTCACCGCGGCGCTCGAGCTGCTGGACGCCGGCCCCACGCCGACCTGGCCTCACGCGCTCGTGGTCGTGCGCTCGGCGCTGGCTGAGGAGGCTGCCGCCCGCTGGCGCCCCGCGTGGGGCTCCGTCGAGGTTCTGCGCTCCGACGAGCGGGGCAGGCGGCGCCTCTTGGAGCACATACCCGGCTAACGGGCGCCACGCGGCGTCCGAGAGAGGATTGTCTGTGATTTCTATCGCTCCCCACGAGTAGGGGCATGGTAGCTGATTCGCCTACCTGCGGATTCTCGACCATGCATCGTGTCCATACTCGCCAGGAGCCCATGAAATCACAGACAATCTCCCCCTACTCGCGCACGGCGCCGCGCATCAGCGCGTCGTACTCCTCGTCCGTGAGGTCGTGGCCGTAGAAGAGCTGGTAGTACTCCCCCACCACGTCGCGCAGGTCATCGTCGAAGCGCTCCGGGTAGCACAGGCGCGCGTACCACTGCAGGCCGATGATCTGGTTGACCGAGGCCGGCATGGAAATCCAGTTGTATGGCTCGCTCGGCGCGCGGAAGTAGTTGCCGGACTTGATGGCGCTGAGCTCGGCCCAGGCGGGCTCGTCGCCCACAGTGTCGTAGATCGAGTCGCCCACGAAGACGATGAGCTCGGGGTCCCAGAGCGCGATCTGCTCGAGGCCGATCTCGTTGCCCTTGCCGCTGGACGATGGGTCGTCCACCACCACAACGTTCTCGGAGCACAGGTCGATGATTCCGGACTGGAAGCCGCCGCGCGCCATCGCGTTAGTGCCGGTGTCACCGAGCAGGTACGCCGCACGCGGGCGCTCGTCCTCGGACACCTCCGTCACGACGGCCTCGACCTCGGCCACGGCGTTGCGGCAGTACTCCGCGAGCTCGGCGGCCTTCTCGGAGTCCAGGATGTCCGCAAGCTGGTCGTAGAGGTCGACGTAGCTGTGGAGGTCGGTCGAGTCGATGTGCACGCACGGGATGCCGATCTGCTCCTGCAGCGTGTCCAGCTCCTCGGCGAGCGAGTCCTTGGCCTCGCCGACGTCGATGATCAGCTGCGGGTCCGCCGCGGCGGCGGCCTCCTTGTTGAAGTCGCCCTTGCCGCCGTAGATCTGGCCAAAGACGGGCAGGTCAGCGAGGTCCTCGCCGAGGTAGGCGAGCTGCTCGTCCGTGAGCTCGCCGGAGAGGCCGACCATCTTCTCGGGAGCCACCGTGAGCAGCACCTGCTGCGCCACGGGGCCGGAAGCCGCGATGCGCTCGACCTCGGCCGGAATCTCCACCTCGCGCCCGAGCGAGTCCGTGACCACGCGCGTTGCGGCCTGCTCCGCCGCGGGCTGCTGGCTGTCGGGCTGCTGACCGGACTCCGCCGCCGGCGTGCCGCCGCACGCCCCGAGCGACACCGCCACCGCAAGCGCCGCAACTGCCGACAAGAACGTTCTTTTCCTCACTTCTTCTCCCTTCCGCCTGTGAATTGGGGACAGTCCCCAATTCACATAAAACCTTTGTGTGAATTGGGGGCTGTCTCCAATTCCCAGGCCAG